>NZ_CP062788.1:1960000-2207500 GCF_025136295.1 Aestuariispira ectoiniformans
GGGTCTGACGCCTGCCCGGTGCCGGAAGGTTAAAAGGAGGTGTGCAAGCACCGAATTGAAGCCCCGGTAAACGGCGGCCGTAACTATAACGGTCCTAAGGTAGCGAAATTCCTTGTCGGGTAAGTTCCGACCTGCACGAATGGCGTAACGACTGCCCCACTGTCTCCAACGCAGACTCAGCGAAATTGAACTCTCCGTGAAGATGCGGAGTTCCCGCGGTCAGACGGAAAGACCCCGTGCACCTTTACTACAGCTTCGCAGTGGTATCAGAATTGACATGTGTAGGATAGGCGGGAGCCTTTGAAGCCGGGACGCCAGTCTCGGTGGAGGCATCCTTGAAATACCGCCCTTGTGAATTTTGATATCTAACCGCGGCCCGTTATCCGGGTCCGGGACCCTGCGTGGTGGGTAGTTTGACTGGGGCGGTCGCCTCCCAAAGAGTAACGGAGGCGCGCGATGGTAGGCTCAAGACGGTCGGAAATCGTCTGATGAGTGCAATGGCAAAAGCCTGCCTGACTGCGACACCGACAGGTGGAGCAGAGACGAAAGTCGGTCATAGTGATCCGGTGGTCCCGAGTGGAAGGGCCATCGCTCAACGGATAAAAGGTACGCCGGGGATAACAGGCTGATACCCCCCAAGAGTCCACATCGACGGGGGTGTTTGGCACCTCGATGTCGGCTCATCACATCCTGGGGCTGGAGCAGGTCCCAAGGGTATGGCTGTTCGCCATTTAAAGTGGTACGTGAGCTGGGTTTAGAACGTCGTGAGACAGTTCGGTCCCTATCTGCCGTGGGTGTACGAGACTTGAGAGGAGCTGTCCCTAGTACGAGAGGACCGGGATGGACGCACCTCTGGTGGACCAGTTGTCACGCCAGTGGCACAGCTGGGTAGCTATGTGCGGACGGGATAACCGCTGAAGGCATCTAAGCGGGAAGCCCCCCTCAAAACTAGGTCTCGCTGAGAGCCGTGGTAGACCACCACGTTAATAGGCCGGGTGTGGAAGTGTGGCAACACATGCAGCTTACCGGTACTAATCGCTCGATCGGCTTCATCATCTCCTCGCCGCATACAGCGGCAAGGATCTCAATCAATCGCTGATGAACTCGACCAACCCATAACATAACGCAACTATAAAAGACTTCTTGTGCTTCACTGTGTATCGACGACCTGGTGGCTATGGCGAGGGAGGATCCACCCGATCCCATCCCGAACTCGGAAGTGAAAGCCCTCTGCGCCGATGGTACTTTGGCTTAAGCCACGGGAGAGTAGGTCGCTGCCAGGTCTTCCATACACAGTCTTACCTATTCACTCTTCCAATCCATCCCCTATAAAAAATAAATCCCATAGGGGATTAAAAACTCTGACGCGGGGTGGAGCAGCCCGGTAGCTCGTCAGGCTCATAACCTGAAGGTCGTCAGTTCAAATCTGGCCCCCGCAACCACTGATGTCGAAGCCGTCTCTTCCGAGGCGGCTTCTTCGCTTTCATAATACTGTTCGATAAGCCCCGCGAACCGGCCCCGATACATGTCTCCCAGGCCGTCCTCCTCCGACGTGATGACAATACTCTCAATGCTATCGCGGATTGCGTCCCGGACGCTGGCGGCCCCGTTCAATTGAGCGGGACCTTATTTATGACATCAAAATATCATCCATGACGCTCGGACTCTTGCCGCTTTGAAACACGCATAAAGAGGGGGATTAGAAGCCGCTTTCTCGGAGAAGGACCATATAGATTTTGTTGAAGACCGATTGCGCAAGGCTCTGGCCGGGACCTTCAGCGGTTGCGATGCCGCGTCGCACACTCTGCGGGGCAGGCAGGTCCTGCGTTGGTTTCAGGACTATCCTGTAAATTCCTTCGACCGGTATCAACCGTTTTTTGTCATCTGCTTCGACTGCGATAGGGCCGCCATAAATGGAGGCCAGATAGGGTTCCTGCAGATAGGCCGTGTTTACGGGGGCAATTTCCGCAATTTGCGCTTCAATTGATGGGGACTGCAGTCTTTCAGGAAAGAAAACAGTCCTGTCATCTACTGCAAGGGCACCCAGGTTTGCCTCTGGGACATAGGCAATGATCCTGGACGTCTCGCGGTTGGCAATTGTTGCAAGCGGCGTCTTTTCGTTCACCCAAATACCAGCTTCCAGATAGTCATCCATGTCGATGATCTGGCCGGACATGTCTGCACGGATAGCCAACAGGCCTCGCTTTTGCTCCAGGCTTTTCAGGCGGGTGCGATCGCTTTCCAGGTCACGTCGAAGAACGCGAATTTCTGCACGTTCGCGACCTCCTGCGGCCTCTCTTCTGACAAGTTCCTCCCGCAGTCGGATTTGTTGCCGGATTTTATCGATTTGAAAATCGATCCGGTCCGAAGCCAGGGTAAACAAGACCTGCCCCTTCATGACCCTTTGCCCTGTAGTGATTTGAATGCTTTCGATCCTGGCTGGCATGGGCGCGATTATCGTCATATGTGCGTCGGTCTCCATAAACGCCGGCATGTCGATATCCGTCCGCCAGGGAAGAAAGAAGACAAGAAGCAACAGTGTCACTCCACCCATCGAGAGCAGAAGATTGCGGTTAGGCCGCATGAGTCCACGCCGTTTCCATATTTCATGCAATTCGCGGCAAACGGGAAGAAGGATGAAAAAGGTGATTTCAACTGCGAATAGGATGATGCCCAGCAGTTTGAAGAAAAAGCCGTATACAAGAAGTGCGATCCCTATGAAGAGGGCCAAACGGTAGATCCAGGTCGAAAAGGCATAAAGGATAAGGATACGCCTGAGCGGTTTTGGGAAATCTTCCGGCGCCCCTTCGTAGAAACCGAAAAGGACACGCCGCAGCCACCATTTCGCCTGGGCAAAGGAGCGGTCCTGTAAATTCCCGATGTCCAGGATGTCTGACAGGAGATAATAGCCATCGAACCGCATGAAAGGGTTCAGGTTAACGGCCAGTGTCATGATCCAGGTCACGGTGGCGATAAGAAAGGCGGCGCTTTTGAGCGGGCCTTCGGGCAGGAAGGTCCATAGAAAGGTCGCGATCAGGGCCAGGCTGACTTCGGCCAGCATTCCGGCTGCATCGATTAGCAGGCGCTGCCGCCTGTCTATCAGTCGCCAGGCATCTGTCGTATCCGTATAAAGGACAGGCCACATGACCAGAAAGGCGATCCCCATGGTTGGCACCCGGCAGCCTGCCCGGGTAGCGGCGTAGGCATGGCCCAGTTCATGGCATATCTTCGCAAAGATCAATGCGCCACCGTACCAGACGATGCCCTGCCAGGTGAAGAAATGCAGAAAAGTTGATAGAAAACTGTCCCACTGCCGTCCCACCAGGAAAAGTCCGGCGACCCCAAGGAGGGAGACGGCAAGAAAGAACTGTCCGGAAAACAGAATATCGGCGACGAAGGCTGTGGCGTTCAGGAAGTGCTGAGGGCGCACCAGTGGAATGCGGAAGAAAAGATACCGATGCAAAAGGGACCGATACCAAGCTGTCTTTGTTGCTGAGGCAATCCGCTTGAGACCTGCGACATCTTCCACGGAATGGCGTTGAACCAGAAGGTTGCTTCGTAGGAAATGAACAAGCCAGGCTATATCGTCCGGTTGCGGTTCGCGGCCATTTGCTTTCGCGAAAGCACGAGCAACAGCATCGGTGGTGCCGAGGTGCCAAAAGGTGAGGAGGTCATAGGCGGCCTTTCCAATACGGAGGTAGCGGTTACGCACCGGATCATGAATAGTCCAGGTTGGCGCCCCGTCCCAGTTTCTGGGGCCAGGTAACAGGGTCAGGTCTTCTCGGAGAAGCGGCAATGCCTGGGCCATGTCCGTCACAGCCCCAGATATTGCCGAAGGGCGGACAACGGCCGGCGGAACAGATAAAAGAATAACGTGACATCCTGACCGGAGATTCTCGCCGTACCACGAAGGCCTAGGCGCGGTTTGTCAGACCCGGTAAAGGTGGCTTTGAGGTGGTAGCTCAAGACATGGGAGGGGGGCGGTTCTGCTGCGAAGCTGCTGTAGGTCAGGGTGGCATCGATGGGGGCGAGCGGCGCGCGGTCGAGGAATAGCCGGACCTGTGAGCCCCTTTCGAAGGAGACCGCATCGGCGACCGGCAGTTCAATTTTCAATTCGGTGTCATGTGGGGCGGCGATAAGCATCAGACGCTGTCCGGCCTTAACCGGTATGCCTTCCAGGTCAGCCTTGTCGCGAAAGACCGCCACGCCTGCACGGGCCGCCGTGATGTCGATTTTATCGAGCATTTGTCGCGCATAATCCCGCTCGGTTCGGCGTAAATTCAATCGGCTCTGCAAGACGGCGATCTGCCCTTTGACCCGGGGGTCAACGAAAGCGGCTTGGCGGGCGCTCATAAGCTGACTTTCCGCAACCAGTAATTCTTCCTCTGCGACCGCAAGTCGGCCCTGGTGCTCCGTTGCGTCGTAGGATAGTAGCACCTGGCCTATTTGCACGGGGGTGTTGGAGGCAACGGCAACGGTTTTGATCACGCCATCCATTGGCGCCGTGACCATGGCAGGGTGACGTGCGACAACCTCTGCCGGGGCGAGTACGGATTGGGGGACCGGGATGAACAGAACGGGGATTAAGAGAAGGCAGGCGGCCAGGATGAGGGGGCGTAAGCGGATCTTATGCAATGGCATTTTGCGCTTCCCATCCAGGGCTTCCCAGGCATGGGCGGTCACTTCCGATATCTTGTCGAGCAATGCCAGTTCTTCCGGGCGGAAAGAATGCTCCCGTGTCAGCCAGAGGCCGCCAATCTGTCGACCGATGGGGGATATGAGTGGTTGCCAGAAAACCGGTCTCGCACTCCATTCAGGGTCATCGGAAATGCTATCCGCCTTCAATGCGGAGACGTCTATCGGGCCCGGTGCCGCCGCCTTGCCGTTTTTTATCAATGCCTTGATCATGCCTGTAAGCCAGGTGACATAGGGGGCATTGCGGTCAACAATTGCAATGTCGGATATCATCTCGACCCGCGGGGATTTGTGATGCAGGGAGAACAGCACCGCAGAATCGAATGGTAGCAGGCCGCGCAGTTGATTGACGACCAAATAGGCAAGATCCGCATGTTTTTGTGCATGACGAATTTCTTTTTCAAACTGAAAAAGTTTTAACAGCGTTGTATGCGGCGTATTCGGTCGGTGTTCCATGACTCTACTGACCAGGCAGAGCAAACTCAGCCGTACCGCTCATGCCGGAAACAAGCTCCGTCAAATCCGGTTCATTGAGGATTTTTGCATAGGCATTCGATGTTTGGCTGATGGGGTCAACCTGTGCGCCAAGACGCAGGATTTCGGCCGGGTATCTCGTCCCTGTTTCGTCAATCGTGACCTGAAACTCATGACCCGGCTTCAGCCATGGAAGCCAGCTCGACGGAATAACGAGTTCCAATTCGAGGTTGCGGTCATCCAGGATGGAAAGGAGCGGATCGCCGGGGGCAACCGTCTCATGGCGGTTGATGTTGCGCGCGACGATACGTCCGGAGAAGGGAGCCTTGATCACACATTCTTCCAAGCCATACCGGGTGGCGGACAACTCGCCGGCGGCCTTTTCCACTGCCGCTTCGGCGAGGGCGACCTCAAGCGCCCCTGCGGACTGGAGCTTTTGCAGTTTTTGCTTGTTCTCAAGGGCCTTGCGTTCCCCTTTCAGAACGGCGCGGGCAATATTCAGGCGAGCTTTTAAAATCCGGCAGTCAAAAGCCACCAGAACATCCCCCTTGTCAAAACGGTCACCTTCCCGAAAAGGTAGTTTTTCCACCTTTGCAGGGACCTGGGCAGACAGGGTTGCCTGGTTGACGGCCTTGAGCAGGAAACGGACTTGGCCGGGCTCCTGTGCCATCCCGGGGGCGGACCAAATCATCAGGCCGACAAGCAGGCAGCGGGAAACGATCTGCCGGCATACGGCGGACATGATCAGTCTAACCCGGTTCGAAGGTGACAGGTTTCTGGAATGTTTCATCCTCTTCCTTTTTGTCCTCTCCTTGCGAGAGCCGCTTCTCCAAGTCGCTTCCGTCGGATAATTTCACGTCACCGGAGAACCAACCTTCCGTGATGGTCTTGATTTCTGTCGCCAGCGTGGAGACGTCGTTGCTGGCAACTGAATCCGGCAGGGGGTCTGCGCCCAGGGAGAGATACAGGCGTCCGACGGAATTTCGCATTTCGGCAAAAGCCAGATCACGACGGAGTTGGGCCAGGAGAGACTGCAGGTCTGCCCGGATGGCTTCGCGGGGGCCGGAACTACCGGTCTGGACATTGGCCCGGATCTGCTTTTGGATGTTCGATTCCACCTGATAGAGTTCGGATACGGTGTTGAACTCATCGACAGCCTGCTTGTATCCGGCGAGTGCGATATGGACCTGACTCATCACGGCCATGCTCATGGCATAGCGGCGATAGTCGACAACATCGACACGAGCCTCGGCCAGGTCGATCCGCTGCGGGCCGGTGAAGACCTCGAACAGGTTCTTGTTGATGGATGCCCCCCAGGAGAACCAATTCTGCTCCCAAGCATAGGAATTGCTGTCGTAATTCAGGCCGCCGTTTAACTCCAGGCCGGGGAGTAACCGAAGATAGGCGCGCTGTACGTCCTTATGGCTAATACGCTGTTGGTATGCTTCTTCACGCAGTTCGGGGCGATGAAGGAGGGCAATTTTCTCCAGTTTGTCCACGTTGCTGAAATTGACCTGAGGGACACTGAAATCCACAGGCCCCGGGTCGAGGCTGTATTCCGTGCCGGGTTCGAGATTCATCAGCGTCGCCAACTGCGTTTTTGCAGCGTTCAACTCCCGTCGTAAAAGCTTTAGCTGCCGCAGGGTATCGAGCAGTTCACGCTGATAACGCAGGGCGCTGAGCGGTGTTTCCTGCCCTGTTTCCTGGGCCTCGCGGACATCGTTGAGTGCCGTTTCGACCGTCCGGCTCAGCGGTGCAATACGCTTCAACAGGCGCTCTGCCGATACGGCGTTCCAGAAGGCTGCACGGACATCTTGGGTGATGTTATGCACAACTTTGCGGCGCCGTTCTTCGGCAATCAACACCCGGTCGGCTGTTTGCTGAGCACGCACATAGCTGAGCCCGAAATCGAGCAGGTTCCAGGTCAGGCCAAGACTGGCAGTCCTCAGATCGCGGTCCTGAGAGGTGGAGCTTTCAAGGGATTCCTGACCGGTAATCAGGGAACGGCTGTTGGAGCCGTTGAAATTGTCGCGTCCTGTGTAACCGGCTTCGGCGGTCAACTGCGGCAGGAGGTCGAGGTTGGATGCTGTGAGGTTCTGCTGGGCAAGCGCCGTTTCCATCAGTTTGAGGCGTTGGTCGAGATTATATTTGAGTGCACGGGCGATGGCCTCGTAAAGGGTGATCGGTGCCGTAACCTTTTCCTGGCCCTTAAAGAGAAGGTCGCGGTCGGCTTCCACACGCTTCACATGGTCAGCCATCGTCATGGGTTCTGGCGTAACGGAACATCCGGCGAGGATGACTGAGGCGCCCAGCACCAAGGCAACGGATAATCCCGGGCCATAGGCGGGTGGCTTTTGTGCTTTTGCTACGGGTGAACGGAAATGCGACGCTGCAGACCTGATTATCATATTTATGATCTACCCTTCAGTGTATCCGTTAAAATAGTTTCCCTTATACCGGTAGATCTGGCAAGCTGTGCGGAAAAGCCTTCCTGCCTTTGGGAGAAATCTTCCGGGGAGAGTTGGTCGTTTTCCGCGCCGCCGTCGACACCAAAGCCACCGTTGCCCAACATGGAATCAACAAGGTCAGACAGGCCGAGGCCTGCGCCGGTCAGATTGTTGAAATCCTGCCCGGTGAGACCGTTCAGACCACCGTCATTCGGCGTAGTTGCGGAAGGGGTGGATGTACGTTCGGCGCCGTAGAACTGGTTTAGTGCATTGTCATTGCCGGTGACCGCATTACGGACAACCGTCAGGGCATCGATCCCTGCACTGGGGTCGCCCAGTATTTCTGAAGAGGAACTCTGGTTGTTCGTCAGAAGCACGGAAACGGAGGTTATTGTGTCCGACGCGCCAGTGTCACCCGTGTCAGAGGATAGAAGTGGATCCAGAACCGAGTTCCCGAATGTCCGGGGCCCTTCAGAGTCTAAAAGGGAATCGGGTTCCGGTACGGCGGAGGAGGGGGCGGTCTGTCCTTGCCCGCTATTTTGGCTGACATTCAGTGACGTTGAATCATCTGAATTCGCAGTGAATCCTGAAACGGTAACTCCTGAATTTGTCGAAACATCTGTGCTGCCGGGTGCCTGAGCCAACCAGTTGTCGGCCGCGGTCAAACCGTAAACGGTGCCGGTGTTTTCATTCGTGTTCAGGATTGCCTCGACGGCCGCGGTGTCTGTTGCGTTCAAGGTTACGCTGAATTGTGTGGCGGAGGAGACATCGACGTCAGCCGTTGTCGTCAGGGTATAACTGCTGCCGGGGCCCGTAAGGGTCAGAAGCGATATGTCGATGTCATTTGCTGCGCCACTTTTACCGACGAAGTTGGCGCCTGTGACGGTGAGAGTGTTTGTTGACGCGTCATACGATGCGGATGTGATCGTTGGTGATGCATAATTGGAGACGGAAATCCCGTTGGTACCGTCCGCGATGTTGAGTGACGAGGCGGACCCGGTCATCCAGTCTTCGGCAGCGGCGACATTATAAGTGGTCGAATCGTCAGACGCCGTTCCATCTTTGTTGAGCAAGCCTTCCACAAAAAGCTGGTCAGTGGCGCTGAGGGCCAGTGTCGCGCTGGTGGCTGATGTGATCTCCACGTCCGCCGTGTCGGTAAGGGTATAGGTTGTTCCACCTTCGCCGGTCAGTGTCAGCAGGGAGGCATCAATGTCGTTGGCCGAGCCGGATTGAGCAATGAAATTGCTGCCGGTCAGGACCAACTGCCCCGTACTCCAGTCATAGGTAGCACTCGTGATTGACGGTGCCGCGAAATTGGAAACCGTAATGCCGTTGCCGGTCAGGTCAGCCACATTGACGGCGCTGTCTGCACCCGCGGCCCAGTCTTCGGCGGCAGCGAGATTGTAGGTGGTGCCGTCCGCGGCGCTTGTGCCATTAGCCTGGGTCAATGCCTCAACCCCGGCAGCATCGGTTGCGGACAATGTGATGGTAAAGCTGGTCCCGCTGGTGATCTCCACATCGGTTGCGGATGTCAGTGTATAGCTTGCTCCACCTTCACCGGTGATAGTCAGCTTGGAAACATCAATGTCGTTGGCCGCGCCGGAGGATTGAAGGAAACCCGTGCCGGTCACTACAAGCTGGTTCGTTGAAACATCGTAGGTGGCCGACGTGATTGTCGGCGCGGCGACGTTGGAGACGGTAATGGCGTTGCCGGTTGTGTCACTGGTATCGCCGCTGGTCACGTTGGTGTCCCAGTCATCCGCCGCCGCTATGTTGAAGGCGGTGCCACCTGTGGAACTGCTGCCGTTCTTATTCAGAATCTGGTCGAGTGCCGCCTTGTCGGTCGCTGACAGAGTCAGGGTGAATTGCGAAACCGAATCCCGTTCCACATCCGCTGTGTCGGTCAGTGTGTAGGTGATTCCGCCTTCACCCGTGATAGTGAATTTGGAGGCGTCGATATCGCTTCCGCCACCATTGGCCTGGATATTTGTTCCGGTGACTACAAGTGTACCGGTCGAGGCGTCATAGGTCGCGGAGGTGACTTTCGGGTTGATTGTCACTGTGACGCCATTGCCAGCGGTATCGGAAATATTCGCGGCGGAATCCGCAGCGGTCATCCAGTCGTCGGCAACCGCAATATTGTAGGTGGTACCACCGGAGGAACTGGTTCCGATCTGGTCCAGCAAAGCGTCCACATTGGTTTTATCGCTGCCGCTCAGGGTTACAGAAAAGGTGGTTCCGTCCGTGATTTCCACATCGCTGGCCGAGGCCAGGGTATAGCTGCCCCCTTCGCCGGTCAGGGTTATGGTCGATATATCGATATCGTTACTGGCGCCGCTGGCTTTTGTGAAATTCGTTCCCGTGACTGTCAGAAGGCCACTGTCTGAATCATAAGTGGCGGAGGTGACCGTCGGGGCCGTGACGTTGGAGACGGTTACCGCCGTGGTGGCATCCGCCACATTATTCGCACTGGGGGACCCGGCCATCCAGCCGTCGGCCGCCGCGACGTTATAGGTTGTGCTGTCGCTGGAGGCGGCGCCGTCCTTGTTCAACAGTCCTTCAACATAAAGCTGGTCAGTTGTGCTGAGCGTCAGCGTGGCCGATGTCGCCGATGTGATCTCCACATCCGCCGTGTTTGTCAGGGTATAGCTTGCCCCGCCTTCGCCAGTAATCGTCAGGAGAGAGGCGTCGATATCATTGGTGGCACCGGAAAGAGATACGAAATTGCTACCGGTAAGAACCAGTTGGCCCGATGTCCAGTCATAGGTCGCCGATGTGATGGAGGGGACGGAATAGTTGGAAACCGTGATGCCGTTGCCCGTCAGGTCGGCGATGTTGCTGCTGGCCGCCGCACCAGCCATCCAGTTGTCGGCAGCGGCAATATTATAGGTAGTTGCGTCATCAGAGGATGCGCCATCTTTATTGAGCAGGTTTTCAACGCCTGTGATGTCAGCACCGGTTAGCGTGAGCGAAAATGTAGTGCCATTCGTGATTTCGACGTCACTTGCGCTGGTCAGGGTATAGGTCGAGCCGCCTTCGCCGGTGAATGTCAGTTTGGAAATGTCGACGTCATTACTCGCGCCACTTTTTGAGACAAAATTTGTACCCGTGACTGTCAACGTATTGGTGCTGTAGTCATAGGCGGCGGAGGTTATGGTGGGCGCGGTATAGTTGGAAACCGTGATGCCGGTCGTGGCGTCGGCAATATTGTTGCCTGTCGGTGCTCCGACCAT
Organism: Aestuariispira ectoiniformans; assembly: GCF_025136295.1. Classification (GTDB taxonomy): domain Bacteria; phylum Pseudomonadota; class Alphaproteobacteria; order UBA8366; family Aestuariispiraceae; genus Aestuariispira_A; species Aestuariispira_A ectoiniformans. Next base: position 1,970,850 of record NZ_CP062788.1, read on the forward strand.
CCAATTGTCGGCGGCTGCCACGTTGTAAGTTGTGCTGCTGCCGTCCGAAGACGTGCCGTCCTTGTTCAATAATCCGTTGATGGCCAGTATGTCGGTTGCACTTAAGGTGACTGTTGCGCTGGTGGCGGAGGTGATGTCCACGTCCGAGGTGTTAGTGAGAGTATAAGTGCTCCCACCTTCACCGGTGATTGTCAGCAAAGAGGCGTCGATGTCGTTGGAGGCCCCGGATGCAGACACGAAATTCGTGCCTGTGAGGGTTAGAACGCCAGAGCTCCAATCATAAGTAGCCGAGGAAACGACGGGGGAGGCGTAGTTGGAAACCGTGACGGCATTGGTGGCGTCGGAGATATCTGCTGCCACGGGGGCCTGGATCATCCAGTCGTCTGCAGCCGCCAGGTTGAAGGTCGTGCCCGATGTCGCGGAGGTGGTGCCGTCTTTGTTGAGCAGGCTCTCGACGCCGGTGATGTCCGCGCCGGTCAGCACAAGGGTGAATTGTGTGTCCGACGTGATGTCGATGTCGGAGGCGCCGGTCAGGGTATAGGTCGAACCGCCTTCGCCGGTGACGGTCAGCTTGGAAATGTCGACGTCATTGTTCGCCCCATTTTGGGAGACGAAATTTGTGCCCGTGACTGTCAGTGTGTTGGCGTTGTAGTCGTAACTGGCAGACGTGATCGTCGGGCTGGCATAGTTGGAAACCGTGATGCCTGTCGTGGCGTCGGCAATTGCGTTGCCTGCCGGTGAGCCGGTCATCCAGTCATCGGCTGCCGCCAGGTTGAAGGTCGTACCTGATGTGGCAGAGGTGGTCCCGTCTTTGTTGAGCAGGCCCTCGACGGCCGCCGCGTCTGTGCTGCTGAGCGTCAGGGTGGCGGAGGTGGCGGAAGTGATTTCCACATCCGACGTATCCGTCAGGGTATAGGTTGCGCCGCCTTCACCGGTGATTGTGAGGGTGGAGGCATCGATATCATTGGTTGCCCCGGATTTTAAAACAAAGTTTGTCCCTATGAGGACCAGTGCATTGGTGCTGGCATTGTAGGTGGCAGATGTAATGGCCGGGACGGCGTAGTTGGAGACGGTAATGCCATTGCCGGTCAGATCGGCAACGGCAACCGCGGCATCGGCACCTGCAGCCCAATCCTCGGCAGCAGCCAGATTATAGGTGGTGCCATTGTCGGCACTGGTGCCATCCTTGTTCAAAAGGCTTTCGACCCCGGTAATGTCAGCACCGCTCAAGGTCAGTGAGAATGTGGTGCCGTTGGTGATTTCGACGTCACTGGCGCTGGTCAGGGTATAGGTAGCGCCACCTTCGCCAGTGAAGGTCAGCTTGGAGATATCGATATCATTGCTGGCCCCGGCGCTTTTGACGAAACCCGTTCCCGTAACCGTCAACGTGTTTGTGCTGTAATCGTATGTTGCCGATGAAATGGTCGGCGTTGGAACATTTGAGACCGTGATTCCATTGACACCGGTGTCGGAGATTGACCCGCTGTCGACGACGAAACCGGCGGCCCCATCGACATCATAGCTGGTGCCGCCGGTGGAGGACGCACCGTCCTTGTTCAGGATCTGATCGATTGCCGCCTTGTCGGTTGCCGATAGGGACAGGGTGAATTCGGTGGCGGAGGTGATTTCCACATCCGACGTGTCGGTCAGGGTATAGGTTGATCCTCCTTCGCCGGTGATTGTCAGCTTCGAAGCGTCAATATCGTTGGTTGCGCCGGCAGTGGCGGTGAAATTCGTACCTGTCACGGTCAGATTGCCGCTCGACGCATCATAGGTGGCGGAGGTGATTGTCGGGTCGGTCGCAGCTACGGTAAAGATGATTGTATCGACGCCGAAGTCGACATTGCCTGCGCTGGTGATCGTTACCGAATTGACGGCGCTGAAATTGAGAGAGACGGTTACACCGGTGGTCCCGTCAACGGACTGAACGACTGCACCGCCGCTGTCAGGGGTAAAGGTCCAATTCGTCGCTGATCCGCCAAGGGTGTCGACGGCGCGAATGCTGGTTATGTCTACTGCCTTGTCAAAAGTCAGAGTCAGGGATGAAGCGGTGGCCCCCCCGGTATCGGCGAGGAGGATGTTACCGGATGTGCCGCCATATCCTCCAGCGCCTGTGACACCGACTGCCGCCCCGTTGCTAGAAGTTGCCGTCAGCGTCACGGTGGAGACCGTTGTCGTAACGTTGGAGCCATTGTCGCTTGAAGTTGTGAAATCGAACGTGGCTAGGTCATGCTCGTAGTTTTCCATCGCGGAGGCCACGATGCTTATATCGACATCGATTACGCCGCTGGTGGTTTCCAATTCCCAGTCGCCATGGATGCCTGTAACGTCGTCCGAGGCGGCGACATCCGCATTGGTCGCAACTGCAAGGTCGCTCACGAACTGCGAACCTGCGCCTGATGCACCGATGTTACAGCCGTAGAGCAGAATGTCACCACTCTCCGTAAGGGATTGGCCGATCTGGCCAAGAAGGGCTGAGTAGTCCGAGAGGGTATTACTGTTGAGTGTGCTGTCGCCCAAGAAAACCGTACCTTCTTCGCCATGTGAGAGGATGTGGATGGCGTCCAGGCTTCCTTTGTCGGAAAGGTAATCGGCGATTTGCTGGAGACTGTCTTTACCTGATTGCAGTTTGACGACGTCTGCATCGTCTCCAAGGTCTGCAACCAGCGTTTCTGCATCAGCAACAGAGGCATCAATGAAGTAGACCTCTTTTGTGCTGTTCTGTGGCGTGGAGCCGTCGCCATCTGAGACTGCTGCGGCTGTTGCTTCGGCCGCGCTGGCCGTCTGTTCGGCGACCTCTACCCCAGTTGCAGCCCCTGCGGCATCAAACATGAATCGCGGTTCCAGAGTGAAGGCCATGCGGGATTTGCAGGGGGACGGCGTCGAACCAAAACTTTTCATGTCATTTGCCTGCCAAATTGAGGGTAGACAACCTAAGGTCGTTTTCATTCCTTGCATGTCAAAAGAAAATTGGCAAGAATTTATAAGTTGCTACCAAATTTGTTCTGTAAATCGGAATATTAGATATTCCGATGGTGATACTGTTGATCATAATGGTTTATATAACATTAATAGATAGAAATTTATAGTTCACATACAACTAAAAGTGTGAGAAGTTAGAAAATGTGCATCAGCCTGTTCTGTAAAAAATATAGAGAAGGGCCTTGCTTATGTTTTCTCATCAGAAACAAGTGATTTCCGCTATGGTCGTGATGTCGGTGATGGCACCGGGTCTATGCCTGGCGGAAAATGCGGACAGCTATATCGGTTCGATTTTTCCAACGGCAGCCTATTATTGTCCCGACAAAACTGCTCAGGCCAACGGGCAGGTGCTGCCGATCGTTCAATATCAGGCACTGTATTCGGTTATCGGGAACAGTTTCGGCGGCGATGGTCGGTCAACCTTTGCCCTGCCGGACTTAAGGGGGCGAACATTGGTCGCTTCCGGCCAGGGGCCGGGATTGACCTATAAGTATCTTGGTTCTCGGGGCGGGCGGGAGTCTGTGACTTTGACGACGTCTGAGATGCCGACACACACGCATAGCGGCTCGACCGGGGCGACGGTTTCCGTTTCACTGTCAGCTTCGACCAGTCAGGGAGAGAAAACCATACCGTCGGACGGTGACTATCTCGCTTCGAAAAAGCAGGGGTTGTTCAAGTATCAGCCCTATCTGAATGGTGCGCCGGTGCCGCCAAATACCGTTGCACTCGGTGGGGTCGCCATTCCCAGTGGCGTTCCGGTCGGACAGGTCAGTGTCAGCCCGGCAGGCGGTTTTGACGGTGAGGTTTATCCAATTGATCTGCGGGCGCCTCTTTTGACCATTAATTACTGCATTGTGATCCAGGGGATATACCCGCCTCGGCCACGCTGATTACCTATTTTCTGGGGAGGAAGAGCTATGTTTTGTGTAGAAAGTACCAAACAGCGCGTTCCATTAGGTTTTGCCATGGCGGTGGCTTTCGCTTCACTCGGGTTGGGAACGTCAGCACGGGCGGATTGTGAACCGGACCCTTATGTTGGCTCAATTTGCATCACTGCGGCGACCTATTGTCCCGAAGGTTACGCGGAAATGGATGGCCAACTACTGTCTATCGCTCAGTACAATTTACTCTACGCCGTCGTTGGAACGACCTATGGCGGCAACGGTCAATCCACGGTCGGCATTCCGAATGGAAAAGGGCGCACATTGATTGGTGAAGGGCGGGGGCCGGGATTGGATTATTATCCTCTTGGTGCCTATGACGGCATCGAGAAAAGACTCATAGGTGAACACCAATTGCCTATCCACAGCCATGGTGCGACGTTTACTCCGGCGGGAACGGCTGTTTCCCAAAAAGTGGCCGTTCAGGCCGGTAGTGCAGATGCGCCGTCTTCGGGCGATTACAAAGGAATAACCACTAAAGGTAGCGCCAACGTTGCCGCCTATATCGGATCATCCTCGGCGGGTTCGACCGTGCAACTCGGGGGGGTGGAAACGGAGATTGCCCCCGAGGCGGCAACTGCATTGAGTACGACCGGAGTCAATAAGGCCGAGATGGAGACGATTCAGCCGCAAATGGGGCTGCGCTATTGCGTTGCCATCGAAGGGGCGTGGCCGCCGAGGCCGCAGTGACCGGGTGATTGATTGCATTCTTTTGTTTAACCGATCAGGAGTATCGGCATGTTTGAACATAAAAATCTGAAATTTGGTGCGGCAACTCTTATGCTTGCTGCGGGATATTTTATGATGGATGGTGCTTTAAATCCGGCAAAGGCCTGTGGTGACAACACCTATATTGGAAGTGTCTGTTCTTTTGCGGGCAACTTCTGTCCTGATAACTACCTGCCGGCAGAAGGGCAGGTATTGGTCATAAACAGCAACCCAGCTTTATATGCTGTAATGGGAGATGCTTTTGGCGGTGACGGCCGGACAACATTTGCCTTGCCGGATTTACGCGGGCGCACTCCTGTAGGCTTGGGGCAGTCCTACTACACCACCGTCAAATTGGGTACAAAACGTGGTGTGGAACAGACGGCCCTGGCAAAAGATCAACTGCCAGCGCATAACCACATGGCGCAATTGTCCGGGGCGGGGCAGCAAGAGCTTGCTGTTATCAATGTGTCCAAAGCCAACGCCAATGTCGAAACGCCAAGCACCGGCGATTACCTTGCAGCGCCGGCTTATGAAAGCTTTGTGTCCGCTGCAAATGCGGGAACGGCGGTTCCTCTTTCCGGAGGAAGTTCCGGCGCGGTGGTGTCCGGGCCGCTCAATGTCCAAAATGCGGGAAGCGGTGCTGCCTTTAATATTGAGACTCCCTATCAGGCCGCTACCTATTGTATTCGCGTCCACGGACTTTTCCCGCCTCGCAACTGACAGGCTGGTGGTTCAAAGGGGCCTGTTACGGGGGAACTGTAGAAGGTGTGTCCGGCTAGTGCCGCTGGTGGTTCCCGTCCTGATCGTTGTTATCGGCCGGTGTGTTTGACTGAGAGTCAGGCTGTTTTTCGAGGCTTTCGGGTGAAATGCCGAGCGTTGCCGCCAGCATCCTTTTGGGGCCGATCAGGTCTGCCAGTGTATAGCGGTCGAGGACTGCGAGAAAGGCATCAAGTGCTTCCGTCATTGCGGATTTAAGCAGGCAGGCAGGCTCGATCACGCAATTGCTGCCTTTATCTTGCAGGCATTCCACAAGACCCAGGTCTTCCTCCGTATCACGTATGACCCTGCCGATTACGATAAGCTCAGGGCGGCGGCCAAGTCTTATTCCACCACCTTTTCCCCGGCTGGTTTCCAGATAGCCGAGTTGGCCGAGGCGGTAGACGACCTTCGTTACATGATGGCGCGAAATACCATAGTTGCCGGCGACTTCATCAATGGTGATCGGGCCGTCCTGCCGTAAAGCAGCATAGATGAGGACGCGAAGGCAGTAATCGGTAAATTTTGTCAGTTGCAATTCGATTGTCCTAACTGGCCATTCGCCGACTATGCCTGCGGAGAAGACAGGACAGTTGCGACATGCTTACAGGGCCTCTTCATTCCAGTTGTTCGGCACGATGGGCGATGCGGGCCAAACGCGCAACGGTTTCGGATAGCGTCTCCTGGGCGGCAGAGAGGAGGGCCTCCGATGCGGCGCTGGCGGCAGTTTTCTCGCATATGTCGGCCAGTCGTTCCAGTGGCTCTTTTGCACGGTGTATCAACATGACTGCCGTCACCCGTTGTTCGTCATTACCCGATACTGCAACCGGCCTTGATGAATTTCCTGCGGTGCTATCTTCCTCCGTTGCCAGGTCGACAAGCAGGGATGCGCTGGTCACATCGCCAATCTCGCGAAGGGCCGTGGCGATCGTTGCATGACGCTGTGCTGCCTCTCCCCGCAGCTTTCCTACAAGGTCGCGGAATTCTTCGACCGTTGATACCGCTTCCTTCTCGGGACGTGCGTTGTGGGATCGTTCCTCATGATAAGCGCGCCGACGAAGGATTCTGAGATGCATCGCATGGCTTAATTCCTCGCGTGCCATCTCCTCCGCTGCCTTTGCGATCTGACGGTCGTCGGCATGGGCCGCAATATATGCATAATAGGCAAAGGCGCGCTCTTCATTGGTAACAGCGATAGCGAGTGCACGATAGGGCGTAAGCAGCGCGCTGCCGGCAAGTTCCTCCCAGGACGATGCCAGGTCCTCCGGAAGGCGCCAGACAAATTGGGCTTCGGGCTGTATCGCTTCACCTAAACCTTTTGCCCAGTCCGAAACATGGTCAACATGTTTGAGCTCTTCTTTTTGCAGTGCGTGAAAAGTCGCCGCCGTATCCTGTGCGCCGAGGCGTTCCATTTCCGTTGCCAGACTGCCATAGCGTTCAACAGCCTCCTTTTCGATCGCATTTGCAATGCCGATTAGTTCCGACAGGTCTGATATGTCCGTTTCCGGCTCGCGGGTAAGTTTGACACCCATGTGCGATCTCCAATGTTCGATGTCCCAACAAAATAAATCACAAACCGCTCTGTGGAATTGACCTAGTTCAATGTTGGGGAGATGGCGGCAGGTTATTTTCAGATCAAACAGGTATTTTTAATACTGCTTTGTAGCTGTCTAATCATTCTGAAGGCAGGAAAATTTATCAATTAGCAGTATGGAAAATACATGTTTTTGGCTGGCGTCTTAATGTTCGAGTGTAGTGATCGGGGCTTACCGTGTTGCCAAATTATTTGCGAAATCGTCTGCCTGGAGTCACAGGTATTGTTGCACTCATAGGTATCGTCGTCGCTGTTACTATGTTTATGGCGGCGTCTGGCCCTGCCTACGCAGAGGCCAAACTTGCGACTTATCTCGCGAAAGCGACACCCGGAGAATTGGTGCCCGGTGCCAAGCGGTTTGAAGAACCGGAAGGCACGCCGCCGATTGCCAAAGCCTATGATGGCGACACGCTGATCGGTTATGCCTATCTGAATACCGATTACGTCAATACCAATGGTTATTCGGGTAAGCCAATTCGCATCCTGATTGGCGTCGATACAAAAGGTGTCGTGCGCGGTGCAAAGCTGGTCGAACATCATGAGCCGATCGTTCTGATCGGGATCCCCCAAAGCAAGATCGAGGCCTTCCTCGACGGTTACAAGGGCTTCGATCCCCTGCATGCAAAGGTCAGTTCTGACGGTGCCCCACCGGTTGATATCGTCAGCGGTGCAACCGTTACCGTCATGGTGATGGGGGACAGTCTGACCCGTTCCGCGGCCAGGGTCGCGCGCCGTATCACCGGGGTGACCACGGAAGAGGCCACGAAGGCGCACCGTGTTGTCAATCCTGAGGCAGGAGAAGTTGGCGACTGGCAGACCCTTCTGGGGGACGGCAGCATACGCCACTTGCAGCTTTCCGTTGGCGAGGTCAATGAGGCGTTCGCGGATAATGTCAAAGCCGCACGGCGTCACATCAAAGGAAATCCGGACAGGCATTTTGTCGATCTCTATGTTGCGCTGGTGAGCCAGCCGGCAATCGGCAAAAGCCTGCTTGGCGACGAGGAGTATAACAGCCTGGCCGCTGCCCTGAAGCCGGGGCAGTCGGCTATCCTTGTTACCGGTGGCGGGCGTTATTCGTTTAAGGGTTCCGGCTATGTCCGCGGTGGTATTTTCGACCGTATTGAGGTCACGCAGGGGACGGAGACCGTCCGGTTCCGCGACCATCAGCACAGGCGGATCAGTGAACTCGCCGCTGCCGGGGCGCCGACCTATCGGGATATTGACGTTTTCATCGTTCCAGAGACGGTGGAGTTCAACGCAGCAGAGCCATGGTCGCTGAAACTTCTGGTGCAGCGTCCTATTGGCGCGCTTAAGAAGGTGTTCCGCATCTTTGATCTCGACTATCGGCTGCCCGACCAATACGTGCGTATCGAGAAACCTGCGTCTGCTCCGGCCCAGGCTGCTGCTGCGGGTGGTGACGGCAGTGCTGTCGATGAGTCGCAGACGGCGACGTCCGGTGACGATCAGGCGGACAGCGCCTTGGCACAGTTGATTGACGAGCTGACCGGCGATGGGGCGCAGGGCTCTCAACCGCTGTGGCTTCGCATATGGCACAGCAAACTGCTTTCGATTTCCGTGCTTGCGGTCATGATCGCGGTGCTGACGGGAATCTTCTTCTTCCAGAATGCTCTGGTGAAACGGCCGGTCCTTTTCGACCGCGTTCGCCTTGGCTATCTCACGGTTACCCTGGTCTGGCTTGGGTGGGTTGCCCAGGCACAGCTCTCGGTGGTGAACGTGCTTGCATTCGCCGGTGCAGTCCGGGGGGATTTCCAGTGGTCCAGCTTCCTGGTCGACCCCCTGATCTTCATTCTCTGGTTCGCCGTGGCGGCATCGCTGCTGTTCTGGGGGCGCGGGCCGTTCTGCGGATGGCTTTGCCCCTTCGGCGCACTTCAGGAGTTGAGTAACCGATTGGGGCGGTTGCTCAGGATTCCGCAGATTACCGTACCCTGGGGCCTTCACGAGAGGCTGTGGCCGGTCAAATACATCATCTTCCTTGTGCTGTTTGGGGTTTCTCTGGGCTCGTTGGGTCTGGCGGAAAAGCTCTCGGAGGTTGAACCGTTCAAGACCGCAATCATCCTGCGTTTCCTGCGTGAGTGGTGGTTCGTTGGCTTTGCTGTCGCCCTCATCGGCGCGGGATTGTTCATTGAACGCTTTTTCTGCCGTTATCTGTGCCCGCTCGGCGCGGCATTGGCGATCCCCGGCAGGATGCGGATGTTCGACTGGTTGAAGCGGTACCGCGAATGCGGCAGCCCGTGCCAGCGTTGCCACAAGGAATGCCCGGTTCAGGCAATCCATCCCGAAGGACATATCAATCCGAACGAATGCATTTTGTGCCTGCATTGTCAGGTTCTCTACCACCATGACCATAAGTGTCCGGTCATGATCCAGCGGCGCCTCAAACGCGAGCGGCGCCAGGCACTCAGTTCAAACAACAAATCACCGGGGAAACCCGGTGCCCCCGAGCCTACCGTTGCCGATGGTACGGAAGTCTCCACTACCGGCGCGTCGGCTACGCGATCCAATGACTAAAAAAACTCATCAATGGAGGAAGACAATGGTGAAGAACAACGATAAGGCAACCGGTGTGAACCGGCGTGACCTGCTGACGGGGAGCGCCAAGCTCGCGACCATGGCGGGTCTCTTGGGCGGCGCTGGCGGCCTGATGGCCGGTTCCAAGTCGGCGGCGGCGGCATCCGGCAACAAGTGGGAAGTCGGCCCCGGTGAACTGGACGAATATTACGGGTTCTTTTCCAGCGGCCAGACCGGCGAGGTTCGTATCCTTGGTATGCCGTCGATGCGCGAGTTGATGCGAATTCCTGTATTCAACCGCTGCAGCGCCACAGGCTGGGGCCTGACCAATGAAAGCCGCAAGATTCTCACCGAAGGTCTGCAGCCTTATACCAAGAAATTCCTGGAATCCCGCGGTGGTGTCTATCTGAACGGTGACCTGCATCACCCGCATATGTCCTTCACCGATGGCTCCTACGATGGCCGCTATCTGTTCGTGAACGACAAGGCAAACAGCCGCGTCGGGCGTATTCGCTGCGACGTGATGAAAACCGACAAGATCGTCGAAATCCCGAACATGCTGTCGGTGCACGGTCTGCGGCCGCAGAAATACCCGCGCACGGGCTATGTATTCGCCAACGGTGAGGACCGCGTGCCGCTGGTCAACGACGGCAGCATTCTCGACGACCCGAAACAGTATGTCGGCATGTTTACCGCAATCGACGGCGACACGATGGACATCGCCTGGCAGGTCATGGTTGATGGTAACCTCGATAACGTCGATACGGACTTCCAAGGCAAATATGCCTTCTCCACCTGCTACAACTCCGAAGGAGGTGTGACGCTGGACGAAATGACGTCGGCAGAGCAGGACTGGATTGTGATCTTCGATCTTGCCCGTATTGAAGAGGCAGTGAAAAAAGGTGATTACAAGGAACTCAACGGCGTTGCTGTGATCGATGGCCGCCACGGTTCACCCTACACCCGCTATGTACCGGTTCCGCAAAGCCCGCATGGCATCAACACAGCCCCCGACGGTATCCACCTGATCGCGAACGGTAAGCTGTCCCCGACCTGTACGGTATTCGACCTGCGCCGGTTCCCCGACTTGTTCGACGACAAGATCAAACCGCGCGATACGGTTGTTGCAGAACCGGAACTGGGTCTCGGGCCGCTTCACACGGCGTATGATGGGCGCGGCAATGCCTACACGACGTTGTTCATCGACAGCCAGATCTGTAAGTGGGATATTGAAAAGGCTATCGCCCAGTTCAACGGCGAGGATGTCGATCCGATCATCCAGAAGCTGGATGTTGCCTATCAACCGGGTCACAACCATACGTCCATGGGTGAAACCAACGATGCCGATGGCAAGTGGCTGATCACATTGAACAAGTTCTCCAAGGACCGTTTCCTCAATGTTGGCCCGCTCAAGCCGGAATGCGACCAGTTGATCGACATTTCGGGTGACGAGATGAAGCTGGTGCACGACGGCCCCAGCTTTGCCGAGCCGCATGATGCGATTATCGTCCATCATTCCAAGGTGAAACCGGTTTCTGTCTGGAAACGTGATGACCCGATGTTCGCGGATGCGGTTAAACAGGCCAAAGCTGATGGTGTCGTCCTTGAGGAAGCAGAACATGTAATCCGTGACGGCAATAAGGTCCGGGTCTACATGACGTCGATGGCGCCGGTCTTCAGCCTGACGGACTTCAAGGTCAAGGAAGGCGATGAGGTGACGGTTTATGTCACGAACGTCGACGACGTTGAAGACCTGACGCATGGTTTCACAATCGCCAACCACGGCGTTGCCATGGAAGTGGCCCCGCAGGCGACTGCGTCGGTGACCTTCACCGCCGACCGGCCGGGCGTCTACTGGTACTACTGCCAGTGGTTCTGCCACGCTCTTCATATGGAAATGAAGGGTCGGATGCTGGTTGAGCCGAAGTCGGCATAACACGGGATGGGGCTGGCGGCATGTCCTGCCGACGGCCCCGACCCCCTGGAAGTAAAATAATGAAATCCTCGTGTATCCGTACCAGATTTTTCCGACTGTCAGCGACAGTGCTGCTTCTGCTGGCCTCTGGCATTCCGGGGGCAGTTGCCGCCGAACGAAATCTGTCAGCCGGAGAATCTCTGCAAGCCGCAATTGATACCGCTGCGGCAGGTGACGTGCTGCATCTGGCGAAGGGTGTGCACCACGGTCCGGTAACGATCGACAAGCCACTTGCGCTGGTCGGGGAGCCGGGCGCTGTCCTCGTCGGGAATGATCATGGCAGTGTGATTACGATCACCAGCCCTGACGCCCGTGTTGCGGGATTGACGATCCGAGGGTCCGGACTTGACCTGCCGAAGATGGATTCTGCGGTGTTGGTCCGGCGTACCGGCCTGCGGGCGACCGTTACCGGCAACCGAATGGAAAACAACCTGTTCGGCGTCTATCTGCATGGTGCAGCGGGGTCGATTGTTAAGGATAATGTGATTGTCGGCCGGACTGACCTTCGCATGTCGGAGGCCGGCAATGGTGTCTCGATCTGGAACGCGCCTGGTGCGGAAATTGTCGGCAACGACTTTCGCAATGGCCGCGACGGTATCTTTGTCACCACCAGTAAGAACAATGTGTTCCGCGATAACAGTTTCCGCGACCTGCGTTTTGCCATCCATTATATGTACACCAACAGCAGTCAGGTGATCGGCAACCGCTCCCAGAATGACCACATCGCCTGGGCGATCATGTATTCGCGTGATTTGGAAATCCGGGACAATGTCAGCATTGGCGACCGCGATCACGGGCTGATGTTAAACTACACCAATGACTCGCTCGTTACCGGCAATGTGGTGCGCGAAGGTGGCAAGAAATGCCTGTTTATCTATAACGCGCATAAAAACCGCATTGAAGGAAACCATTTTGTGGGATGCCCGATCGGTATCCACTTCACGGCAGGTTCTGAGAGAAATGTGGTTGTCGAGAATGCATTCATCGGCAACCGGACCCAGGTCAAATATGTTGGCACGCGGCTCCTCGACTGGGGGGAGAAGGGGCGTGGCAACTACTGGAGCGACAATCCTGCCTTTGACCTGGATGGTGACGGTATTGGGGATCGCGCCTACCGTCCGAACGGAGTGATGGATCAGTTGCTGTGGAAATACCCGCAGGCAAAGATTCTGGTCAACAGCCCTGCGGTTGAATTGATCCGTTGGGCACAGGCGCGCTTTCCGGCAATTCGGCCGGGCGGCGTGATCGACTCCACGCCATTGATGCAGCCGCCAGTGGTCGGCGCAACACTCAAGAAAGGAGCACGGCCATGACATCCATCGTGGCTGCGGATGGTCTCGGCAAACGTTACGGCGAAATCGAAGCACTCGGTAACGTAACACTTGCGGTACAGGCCGGAGAGATTATGGCGCTGGTTGGTCACAACGGCGCAGGCAAAACCACCCTCATGAAATTGATGCTTGGGCTGATCGAGCCGACCGAGGGCAGTATCCGTATTGGCGGTGATGACCCCGCAGGTCGACGTGGTGCCACGGCGCGGCGGAACATTGGCTTTCTGCCGGAGAGTGTGGCATTCCCGGGGGCAATGACCGGGCGAGAGGTCATCGCTTTCTATTGTCGGCTCAAGGGAGTGGCGCCTGCTACAAGCCTTTCGCTGCTTGAGCAGGTTGGCCTTGGTGAGGCGGCGAAGCGGCGGGTTGGAACGTATTCCAAGGGGATGCGGCAGCGTCTCGGACTGGCGCAGGCGCTGATCGGCCAGCCACGGCTGTTGCTGTTGGACGAGCCGACCACGGGGCTGGACCCGGCCCTTCGGCGTGAATTCTATACGATGCTTGAAAATTTGCGCGACCAGGGCACGGCGATCGTGTTGTCAAGCCACGCGCTGGCGGAGATCGAGGACAAGGCAGACCGCTTTGCCCTGATCGGGCACGGACGACTTCTCGCTTGCGATACTTTCCCCGCGTTGCTGCAACAGGCCGCAATGCCGCTTCGTATTTCGCTAAAGGTTGAGACTTGCACGACGGGCAAGGTGATCGAGGCGGTCGGTGATCTGAGTGAGATTGAGTATCGCAGTCCGGACGGATTGATCCTGTTATGTCCGCCTACGGCAAAGATGGACCTGCTGCATCGGCTTGGCCAGTTCGACAGCATCATACGAGATGTTGAGATGGAACGGCCGGGCCTTGAGGAAGTCTATCGCACGTTGCTGGCGGACAGCGAGGGAGAACGGCCATGAGCAGCACATTCATCATTGCAGTCCAGGAAGTTCGCGCCGGCTTGCGCAATCGCTGGGTCCTTGCGACGACGCTGTTGCTGGCCGCTCTCGCGCTCAGCCTGACATTACTCGGCAGCGCGCCTGTGGGCGGCGTAAAGGCCGACCCGTTGTCGATCGTTGTGGTCAGCCTTGCCAGTCTCAGCATCTTTCTGCTGCCGCTGATTGCACTGTTGCTATCCTTCGACTCTGTCGTCGGGGAGGCAGAGCGGGGTACGTTACTGCTGCTGCTCGCCTATCCGTTGGCGCGTTGGCAGGTGGTGCTCGGCAAATTCATAGGGCATGTGGCCATCCTGGCGCTTGCAACAGTCATCGGTTATGGAGCCGCTGCCGCCGCGTTGGTGGTCAAGAGCGGCAATGCTGCAGAACTCGACTGGGCCGCATTTTCCGGATTGCTTGGCTCGTCGGTTTTGCTGGGGGCTGCGTTCCTTGCGCTCGGTATGCTGATCAGTACGGTTGTGCGCGAGCGCGCCACGGCTGCCGGTGTCGCCGTCGGTATCTGGTTTGTGCTGGTGCTGATCTATGACGCCGCTCTACTGGGCGTTCTGGTCGCCGGTCAGAACCGTATCCTCAGCGCCGATAGCCTTGATCTGTTGCTGCTTGCCAATCCGGCGGATGCGTTTCGCCTGCTGAATCTTACTGTCACGGATGGCGCCAAGGCGTTGAGCGGCATGGCCGGGCTGGGCGAGGCTGGCAGACTGCCGATGTGGGCATTGCTCGGCTCGCTGGCCGCCTGGTCTGTTGTACCGCTGGCCGCGGCTGTCGCCATCTTCAATAGGAGAGAGCCATGATCCGCCTTATCACGCTGCTGGCCGTTCTGGTCCTGTCGCTTGCCGCGTGCAACGACAAGCAGGAGGCAAGGCTGCCGACCCCGGTCGAGGTTGGAAGTGAGGATACCGGTTTCATCTGCGGCATGCTGATCAGCGATCACGCGGGGCCGAAGGGCCAGATTTATGTCGCGAGCCATGACTACCCGCTTTGGTTCTCTTCCGTTCGTGACGCCATCGCCTATATCCGCATGCCGGACCGGCCCGACGATATTCGGGTGGTCTATGTCAATGATATGGGCAAGGCAGAAAGCTGGTCCGCACAGGGGGCAGGCAACTGGATTGTTGCGGAGAAGGCGTTCTTTGTTATCGGCAGCGAGATGAAGGGCGGCATGGGCCAGCCGGAGGCTGTGCCGTTCGGAGACGAGGCCAAGGCCGGTCAATTTGCCGACGAACATGGCGGAAAGGTCCTGCGCCTGGCGGATATCCCGGACAGCTACGTCCTCAGCCCCACTGACGAGGCGGCAATGTCAGACATGGTGGGAATGGACGATGACACAATGAAAGGCATGAGCAATGCAACGCAACAGCAGTGACATTTCGGCGCCCTTCCGGTCCGTGAGCCGGCGGCGTTTCATCGCGATTGCCGGTGCTGTGGCTGGAACAGCGATGTTGCCGGGCGGTTCGGTGGCTGCGGCGCCGCTGCATCGTTGGCAGGGCGTCGCCCTTGGCGCAGACGCCAGTATTCAGCTCGCCCATCCCGACCGGGCGGCGGCCCAGCGCCTGATTGACGACTGTGTTGCAGAGGTTCGTCGGCTGGAACGTGTTTTCAGCCTTTACGATGCCGGTTCGACGCTGGCGCAGCTCAACCAGAACGGCTTTGTCGACGAACCGCCGCTCGAGTTGATCGAGCTGCTCGGACGGGCGGGCGATATCAGTGAACTTACCGGCGGCGCATTCGACGTTACCGTGCAACCCCTTTGGGCGCGATATGCGGAACATTTCGCACAGCCCGATGCAGATCCCGCAGGGCCGAATGTCGTGGATATACTGCCGCTGGTCGACTGGCGAAAGGTTGAGGCACGACCGGATAGGGTTGCTTTCGCGAAGCCGGGTATGGGAATGACCCTCAACGGCATCGCCCAGGGTTTTATTACCGATCGCATTGCCGTGCTACTGAAGCGTAATGGTATTGACCAGGTGTTGGTTGATCTGGGCGAAATCCGTGCTGTTGGCAGTCACCCTGACGGCCGGGCGTGGCAGGCCGGCATCAACGACCCGGAGAGGCCGGGCAAACTGGCCGGGACACTCGATCTCGCCGATCGCGCCCTGGCTACCTCAGGTGGCTATGGCACTGTGTTTGATCAGGCAGGCCGGATCAGCCACCTTCTCGATCCGCGCACGGGTAAATCCGCCGCAATTGAGCGAAGCGTCAGTGTCTTGGCAAAGGATGCGACAACGGCCGATGCATTGTCGACAGCCTTTTCTTTGATGCCCGATACGGAGATCAACGCAATCGCCGCCCAATTACCGGATATTCAGGTCTATGTTGCGAGCGGGCACAGGCTTATAGGCAAAGCCTAATTGTTCAAGTGTCTGTGTGGGGCAAGGCGCTGCTGTCCAGATGCTGTCGACCTGTTTTTAAGGCTCGCTAGGTTTGGCTATGAACAGATTTAATGTGAACCTGTGATAATCGTGCCGTGCGTCATTTGGCTGGCAATTTCCGCAGGGACGGCTGCATCGGTTACAAGGGTGTCGAAGGCTGACAGATCGCAGACTTTGATCAGGCCGGATTTATGGAATTTGCTGGCGTCGCAGAGCAGGATGACCTTTTCCGCAAGCGGCATGACGACGCGCTTGAAATCGCTTTCAAAAATGTCGAAGTCCATGCAACCGTGCTCCACACTCAGGGCGGCGACGGAAATGAAGCACATGTCGGGGGTGAACTGGGAGACAAAGCGGATGGCTTCGGCTCCGATCAGGGTCTGGTCTTCAACACGCAGTTCCCCACCGGCCAGAATGACCCGATTGCACTGTCCGGAAACAGACAGGATATTGGCGACTTCAAGCGACAGGGTGATAACGGTCAGGTCGTTGCGCTTGGTCAACTGATGGGCGAGGAAGCAGGCCGTCGAAGAATTATCCAGGAAGACTGTCGCACCCTGCTTGATCAGTTTAGCGGCGCTCACCCCTATTTTCTGCTTGGCCTGGGCCATGACGCGCATGCGGCTCTGAAAGGGAAGTTCGGTACGGTGCACGTTAAAGCGCACACCGCCGTGGAACTTTTCGACCAACCCGTTTTCAGACAGTTGCCGCAAGTCACGGCGGATCGTCTCGTCGGAGACATGGAAATGATTGCTCAGGTCCTGGATCGATGCCGATTGCATCTCCTGTAGCCATTCAGCGATATTCTGCTGGCGGATATTAAGACCGCTTCGGTCCCACATTACCATTGTCCGGATTTGGCCTCAGAGTGAATATTGATCTCCTGTCCACTGTCCGGGTTGTAGATACGCAGCAGATTACTGTCAATTGTCAGGCCGAGATCCTTGCCGACCGGAGGAACCTGGTCGGTTTGAAGGCGCGCTGTCAAAAGGTCCTCGTCAACGCGCAGTTCAACCAGGGCTTCCGGGCCGAGAAGTTCAACCCGCTCGACGCAGCCGGTCATCATGGCGTTGTCCTGTGTGGCAATGGATATTTCTTCAGGGCGAATGCCCAGAATGACGTTTTGCATGCCGGACCCGTTGCCATGCGGGTTGACGGCGATCGGGGAGAGCAGGGCATTATTGCCAATAACGCGTCCGTCAAATTTACAGCGCAGCATGTTCATTTCCGGTGCCCCGATAAAGGATGCAACAAAAAGATTGTTGGGCTTTCGATAGACCGACATCGGTTCCCCCAACTGTTGTATGCGTCCATCGGACATGACGGCGATACGCGAACCCAGGGTCATTGCCTCGACCTGGTCATGGGTTACATAGATAACGGTAATTCCAAGCTCACTATGCAGTCGCTTGAGTTCGGCGCGCATACGGCCGCGCAGCTTGGCATCCAGATTTGAAAGCGGCTCGTCGAAGAGATAGACCTTGGGCTTGCGCACAAGGGCCCGTCCAATGGCGACACGCTGGCGTTGGCCGCCAGACATTTCCTTTGGCTTTCTTTCCAGCAAATCGTGGATGTTGAGGATGTCGGCAGCCTCCATGATACGGGTGCGGATTTCCGACTTGCTCAGGCTCGATGTTTTCATCAGGCCGAAAGCCATATTCATGTAAGCTGTCATATGCGGGTAAAGGGCATAGGACTGGAACACCATGGCAATGTCACGGTGGCGCGGTTCGGCATGCGTGACATCGACACCATCAATCATCAACTGGCCGCCACTGATGGATTCCAGCCCCGCGACCATGCGCAGGGTTGTTGACTTGCCGCAGCCTGAGGGGCCGACAAGGACCATGAATTCCTTGTCCTGAATTTCCAGGTCGAGATTGTTAACAGCGGTTTGGTCGCCATAGTGTTTGGTGATCTGGCGCAGGGAAACGGTTGCCATGAATTTAATCCTTAAGTCTATTTCAGGCCGGCATGCATGAAGCTGTCGACAAAGCGACGCTGGAAGATGATGAAGAGAAGCAGGAGTGGTGAAATCACAATCACCGTGGCGGCCATCAGGCGTGTCCAGTCGGCGCCACTGTCTGACTTTGCCAATAGGCCAAGACCGATTGGCAGGGTTCGCACGGACTCCGAGTTGGTCACCAGAAGAGGCCACATATAGTCGTTCCAGTGGGTCACGACCGAAATGATGGCGAAGGCCACCAACGTGGGACGGACCAACGGCAAATAGACGTGCCACAGGGTGCTTAGATGTCCGCAGCCATCAAGCCTGGCGGCATCGCTCAGTTCCGTCGGGACCTGCCGGAAGGCCTGCCTGAGCATGAAGGTTCCATACCCGCTGGCAACGAAAGGCACGACCATGGCCGGAAGGCTGTTCAACAGACCCAGTTCGCGAACCGTGATGAAGTTGGTCAGAAAGATTGCGTAGATCGGAAACATGATCTGCAACAGAAAGAAGGAGAAGATCACGTTTTTAAACGGGAAGGTCAGGCGGGCAAAGGCATAGGCCGCAAGCGATATGGTGATGATCTGGCAGATCAGGATGCTTCCGGTAACCAGAAAGGAATTGGCCATATAGGTGGCGAATGGCGCGACGGCCATCGCCGCGGGATAGTTGTCCCAAATGAAATTCTGCGGCAACAAACCGCTGCTGGCATCAAAGACTTCCACGCGGGTTTTGACGGATGTGACCAAAATCCAGATCAGCGGGCCGACCCATAGTATGGAAACAGGCAACAAGATTGCGTGCGTGCCATATTTTTTGAGGAAGGACGGTTTCATCTTCTGCTATCTCCCCAGGTAATGCACGCGTCGGCCAAGGGTCGAGGCGATCACGGCAATCAGGCCGCCAATGAACAAAAGCAACATGTTGGCAACAGTGCTGGCGAAGCCGATATCCTGATATTGAAAGGCATTTTGATAGATATAGAGCGTCAGGACATTCGTAGCGTCGGCGGGACCGCCCTGCGTCATGACGAAGACATAGTCGAAAATCTGGTAGGAATGCAGAACGCCAATGATCACAACGAAATAGATGGTCGGTGAGATCAGCGGAACGGTGATGTGAATGAGCTGGTGCCAGCCCGAGACGCCGTCGAGCCGTGCGGCTTCATAGAGGTCGCGTGGTACCATTTGCAGGGCCGCCAGAAGAATCAGCATGAAATAGCCGGAATATTTCCAGATGCTCATCACCATGATTGCTGGCAGGGCCCAATCGGAAGAATAGAGCCATTCCAGTTTCGGCAGGCCAAGTGTTTCCATCATGGCGTTAATCGGGCCGTATCCCGGCGCATAGAGAAAGACCCAGACCATGCCTGCCGCGACAGACGGGATCATCACGGGATAAAAGAAGGCGGAGCGATACAGCGCAACTCCGCGAATTTTTGTATCCAGTGCCACGGCCAGTAACAGGGCGCAGATGATTGCAGCCGGAATCGTGATCAGGGTATAGAAGGCCGTGTTGCGAAACGATTTCCAGAACAGGGCGTCACTCAAAACCCGTTCATAGTTTTCCCAGCCCAGAAAATAGATTTTGTCAGAGCCAAGCATCACGTCATGGAAGCTGAAATAGAATGAACGCAGGATCGGCCAGTACGTGAAGGCAGACAGAAAAACCAGTGATGGCAACAGCATTGCCAGGGCCACCATTGTTTCTTTCGTCGGCGTGAAAGAAGGAAATCGCATTGGATTGGGTTCTTCTAAACAAAGGGACAGAAAAATCCCGGCCTGCGAAGGAGCGCAGACCGGGATAGTGCTTTTAGGCGCGACGGCGCATCAGTCGCTGGATCTCTCGGTTGGAATGCTTGGTTGCTTCCTTGAGAGCCGAGGTCGGGTCGACCTCACCCGCCAATGTACGGTCAAGTGCACTTTTGAGATATTCACGTACCTTGTGATATCCCGGCACCTGCAGGAACGCACCGGCATAGGCGGCCTGATCCAGAGCAACTTTGGCGGCAGGAACCTCATTGACGAAGGTCTGGAGATCCTGGCCTTCCCATGAGGATTTACGTGCAGCGATATACCCCGTTTCCTTGCACCAGTGTGTCTGGTTGCGGGTATTGGTCATCCAGCGGGCAAAGGTCCAACTGGCCTGCAGATGGGTATCCGGCTGGTTCTTCGCCATCAGGATCGGGCCGCCGCCAATGGTTGCGCCGTAGGTTTTGTTCTTTGGCATGAAGGCAACGCCAACGTCGAACGGAGACGATTTCCGCAAGTTGGTGAGCGAACCCGTTGAATGATACAGCATGGCTGTGCGGCCAGCCATGAAGTCGTTTGCCGAACTCTGCCAGGTCGATGCGGTCGGCATAACGCCTTCCTTGACCATTTCTGCCCAGAATTCGAGGGCATCAATCGCCTCGGGTGCGTCAAACATGACTTTGTCTTTTTGCCAGGGGACAAAGGCATTCTGGCGAACGAAGCTTTCAAAAATCCAGTCATGCCAGCCGCCGCCGAAGGTCACGCCCCACTGGCTTACGTCTGAGCCGTTGCGGATGGTCAGGGCCTTGGCCGTTTCCATCAATTCAGCCCAGGTGTCCGGCGCCTTGTTGATACCGGCCTTGGCAAAAAGTTCCTTGTTATAATAGAGAACCGGCGTGGAGCACTGGAAAGGCAGACCGTAGAGCTTGCTGTCGGATTCGCAGATGCTCAGGAAGCCCGGCAGGAAGTCCTCATAGATGTCGTCGGCTTTTGCAAGCTCGGTTACGTCCGCCAGGGCATCCATGCCAAGGAAGGTCTGCAGGGCAGAGTTGATCGGCAGCCAGGTTGCCGGTGGCTCGCCGACACCGAGAGAGGTCATGACTTTCTGTTCTGTGTTGTCGTAGCTGCCTGCGTAGATCGGCTCGACCTGTACTTTGTCGTGGCTGGCGTTGAAGTCATTGATCATGCCGGTCACGATGCGGTTGATGTCACCGGACACGCCAACCGGATACATGAATTGCAATTTGACGATATCGGTTCCGGATGCAAAGAGCGGGCTGCTGCCGAACATGCCGGCTGCCGTTACTGCACCTGCGCTGGCTTGCAGGAAATGACGCCGGGAAATAGGCAATTTTGTCGACTTCATCGTAGCTTCCTTATGAAGTTTTCACCTGAATTAGGGCTGCTCGAATGCCGTTCTTGGCCTATCCGCTGGCATGCAAATCACCCTTAAAAAGTGTTCGCAGGATCACGGAGGGTTGTTACGGTTGCGTGACGTTGTGATGTAATTTGTGGGAAATTCTGTGAATTTTTGGATTTTTGCCAAAAAGCCGCAACATTGCCGTGGTAATTGGCAGGCAACATAGGAAATGTTGTTTCGGACAGGCTCTTGGGAGGCCGCCCCCTGCGGTCCCGTTTGCCATAGAGGAGTGTTAAATGCTGATCGCCCAGATTACGGACCTGCATATTACCCGGGAAAACGAAGTGTTGAGCGGGCGCGTCGATACCCGTCAGGCTTTCAGTTTATGCATGGACAGGCTCGCGGGCCTGACGCCGCAACCGGATGTCTTGCTGATCAGCGGCGATCTGACCGAGACCGCAACAAAGGAAGAATACGACTTCCTCGTCGCAGCATTGGAAAAACTTGGGTTTCCCACATATGTGGTGCCCGGAAATCATGACGACAGGGCGGCCATGCGTAAGGCATTTACGGGCATGGCGGAAGGTGAGGGCGATACGCCCTTTTGTTACAGTGTGGATGAAAACCACTGGCCGCTGTTTCTGATCGGCCTGGACAGTACCGTGCCCAAACGGTCAGAAGGGGCGGTTTGTCCTTCGCGCCTGGCGTGGCTGGAGCAGGAGATGCAAAAGGCAACGCCTGAGCGGCCCGCCTTGATATTCATGCACCATCCGCCCTTCCAGACCGGGATCGCTCCGATGGATGCTTGTGGAATTTTCGAGGGACTGTCGGCCTTTCGTGATCTGGTGGCCGCCTATTCAGATCGCATTGCCGGTATAATCTGCGGTCATGTTCATCGGGTTATACATAGTACCATTGCCGGTGTTCCGGTCCTTCTGGCACCATCCTCCGCGCATCAGATAACGCTCGACCTGCGTAAAGAGGCCCCGCTCAGCTTCACAATGGAACCGGCCAAGATCGCTCTTCACAGCTGGCGGGGCGACAACGGTCTGGTATCGCATTACGCCTATGTGGATGAGTTTGCAGGACCCTATCCCTTTTAGGGGCGGGTTTTTGGCGGTTCGGTCACAGTCGCCGGTAAACTGTTGCTGTATCCTGGGTGAAATGCTCCAGTTCTTCTTGCCGACGGGCTTCCGACCATCCAAGACTGGCGGCAGCAAGTCGGGAAAGTTCTTCTGCGCGGTTACGCCCAAGGTCAGGGTCCAGGCCATCGGGTAGACGGCGCCGGACCAGATCGACGAGGCGGACAACATGTTCGGTGGCCAGCATTTGACCGATGCCGTTATTTGACACAAGCCCATCCGGTTTTCTTATTTTGCCGACAGGGGGGGCTCCCCGTTTGCCGAGCCGTTTTTCAACGGCCTTTGCGGCAAGACGGCTGGCATAACGGTGCAGCATGATCGTCGATCCCGTCACGGCGAGGAGACCTGGTGTCTGCTCATCTTCGGCGACGCGCACAGGCAGGCTTGTCGTGTTGCCGTCTACTGTTGAGGTGGGCCGAACCCCGCACCAGCAATGCTGCACATGATCGCGCGTCAGGTGGAGGTCGGGGAACAGGCGATTGGCTTCGCCAAGGATATAGTCGATTTCAGTATCCTGGACACGGATATCGTCGGGGTTTTCGGTGACTTCGGTTTCTGTCGGCCCAATAAAGTGTAGGTCTCGCCAGGGGAAGACGTAGAAGGGTTCATTTTTGCTGGAAAATGCCTCCAATCCCTGGCCGCGATAGCTTTCCGGCAGCCTGATCATGACATTCACGCCTTTGATGCCGATGACGCGTTTGATTTCGGCAGGGCCTCCGCCGGGCACGCGGTCGATCCAGGGGCCCGCTGCATTAATGACCAGGGAGGCTGTAATCCGGGCCTGTCCTGTTTCACCGGGCGCGCGTTCTGTAAGCGTCACTGCCCAGCCATCGTCCTGTTGATTGATACCGGTGACTTCGGCGTAGGTGCGGATAGTGGCGCCGCGCCGTTCGGCATCGAGGGCTGTATCGACGCAAATTCGTTCCGGCCAGGCATACATATATTCTTCGAAAACACCGACACCGCGAAGCGGGCCGCCAAGCCCCGCCGCAAGGCCGCTTTCTGCGCGGGCCTGCTTTTCCGCAAGTCGCCGATAGGACAGCGGCACTTTCCAGTCACCCAATGCCTCTACCAACCGGAAGCCGATGTCGACCAGCCAGGGCGGATAACGATCGCCTTTTCTGAAGGGGTAGTGGAATCTGTGTTTGGTCAGATGGTCGGGCATGTCCCGCACCAGTTCCGCACGGCATTGCATCACGGCGCGTGTGTATTTGAGGCGTCGCAACATGTCGAACGGGCGAAACGCCATCTGCCACAGCGGGTAGCGCACCGCCAGATAGCCCAGACCGGAATAGAGCATCCGGCTTGAGCGTGATGAGGTGCCTGCCCCGATATCCCCCCTGTCCACAAGCAGCGTCCGATAGCCCCGTCCGGCAAGTTCCCGGGCGGTTGCACAGCCAACAGCCCCTGCGCCGACGACGACAACGTCGTAGGTTGCGCCTTCAAAATGCTCCAGTAGTGGTCGGCTCATCGTCTACTCCCTATGCTGTTGGGGGATGGGCGCAGGGTTGTCTCGCTGCCTGTTGGTTATGGGGCGAAGTTGTGTCGGGCGAAGAAGCGGTCCAGTTCCCTTTGTTCCGGTGCCTGTCCGGTGAAGGTCTTCACATATTCCGGAATGCGTTTCATACGCACTGCTATATCTTCCTGCGTCTGCATGGAGATATAGCCGATCTGGACGAGATAGATGGTTCGGGCGCGCACATCTGCGGTAATCTCATCCGCCCCGAATCGTAAAAACATGCGTTGCAGGGCTTCAAGGCGTTGCTGGTCGGCTGCCTGGACCTCTGCCAGGATTTCCGGGGACTGGAGGGCCCAGCTTCTGATCGCGAATTCGAACAGGGAATCGAAGAGGTCGCTGTTCAGCCAGCAATCGGACACATTCAAGACGGCCTCTGCGATCGTTTCCGCATAGGCCTCCGTCTGTTTTACGAAGTTGCCCGTATTCTTGTCCCGCCATTGCGCAACCAGGGCGGCAAGCAATTCTTCACGGTCCTCGAAAAACCAGTAGAAGCTTGTCCGCGACAGGTTCAGTTTCTTTGCCAGCGGCATGATCTTGACCGCGTCTACGCCGGAAGACAGAAGGGCGTCATAGGCCGCCCCCAACCACAGTTCGGGGGACCCTCGCCAACCGCTATCGTTTGCTGATCTTTTCATGGGCAGACAATTATCAACTTGGTTCGAGTGCGACAATGCCGATGGTTGCGGGCGGGACCGTGAGGCCCCGCCGTTCAATCACAGATCCTTGACCAATCGCAACGCGTCGTAGATTGCCGCATGGGTATTACGGGCGGCAACGGCATCGCCGATGCGAAACAGGCGGAATTTACCCTCCGGGTTGCTGTCCACCGCTTGGGGGCCGCCGGTCGCAAGGGCATCATAATCAACCTCGCCCAGGTTCGACGACAGAACTTTCAGTTCGAAATAGATGTCGTCCAGCGGTCGCGTACCATGGTTGACCACTACCTGATCCACAAGCCGCTCCCGGGTCATGTCGCCATAGTCGCTGCCCAGATGTGCGCGCAACTGGTTTCCGTCGCGGGTGACGCCCATCAATCGCCAGGTCACCGTGAAGGTGGTGTCAAGCCGTTGCAGGCTGCGCATATAGGGGACAAGGTTCATCGCCATCACTTCGGGAGAGAAGCTTCTGTCCGGCGTGACGATTTCAACCTTTGCGCCTGTCGCGGCGATGGTGTCTGCGGCCTGTAGGGCGGCATGGTCACCGGCGTCATCGTAAATGAGGACATTGCTGCCCGGCTTTACGTCGCCTGACAGGATATCCCAGGCCGATACAACCAGCTCATTCCCGGATGACAGGACCTCCGTATGGGGCAGGCCGCCGGTTGCGATGATTACCTCATTAGGGTCGGTCGCGAGGATATCGCTGCCTTCCGCGAAGGTGTTGAAATGGAACTGGACCCCATGCTTCTCGCATTGGGCCATGCGCCAGTCGATGATTGAAATCATCTCCCGGCGGCGTTCCTGAAGGGCGGTGAGGCGGATCTGGCCGCCCGGCCGGTCGGCAGCCTCAAAAACGGTGACCTCATGACCGCGTTCGGCGGCAACGCGGGCGGCTTCCATACCGGCGGGACCGGCACCGACGATGGTAATGCGTTTTTTCTTGTTCGCAGGCAGGATGGTCTGCGGCATCTCCCGTTCACGGCCGGTGGCCGCGTTGTGAATGCACAGCGCCATACCGCCCTGGTAAATCCGGTCGAGGCAGTAATTCGCGCCAACACAGGGGCGGATGTCGTCTTCCCGTCCTTCGACGATCTTGCGGACGATATGCGGGTCGGTCATATGGGCGCGGGTCATGCCGATCATGTCGACCTTGCCTTCCGCAATGGCATAGCGGGCCGTGGCCACATCCGGGATTTTTGCCGCGTGGAAGGTGGGGAAATCGGTGGCGGCTTTGATCTCTCCTGCGAAATCAAGGTGTGGGGCGTTTTTCATGCCCTGGATCGGGATCACATCGGTCAGGGCGGCATCCGTATCAATATGTCCGCGAATAATATTCAGGAAATCGACCATGCCGCTGTCTTTCAGGCGTCGCGACACTTCCAGGCCCTCATCCTTGGTGAAACCGCCTGGAAGCTGTTCGTCGCCGGTATAGCGCACGCCGACAATGAATTCGTCACCACAGCGTTTACGGATTTCGCGGAGGACGTCAAAGGTAAAGCGCAGGCGGTTGTCCAGGCTTCCGCCGTAGGGGCCGTCCAGACTGTTGGTCAGCGGCGACCAGAACTGGTCCATCAGGTGTCCGTAGGCCTGTAGTTCGATCCCGTCGAGACCAGCGGCCTGCATACGCTCTGCCGCATCGGCATAGTCTTCGATAATGCGCGCGATATCCCAGTCTTCCATCTTCTTGGGGAAAGCCTTGTGGGATGCCTCGCGTTCATGGCTGGGCGAGACGACAGGCAGCCAGTCCGCCTTGTCCCAACGCGTCCGTCGCCCCAGATGGGTCAACTGGATCATGACCGCGCAACCATTGTCGTGGCATTCGTCGGTCAACTGTTTCATCCAACCGACAACCTCATCCTTCCAGGCCAGGATATTGTTGAAGACCGGCGGAGAATCCCGGGCAACAGAGGCGGACCCGGCGGTCATCGTCAGGGCGACGCCAGCCTTGGCACGCTCCACATGGTAGGCGCGATAGCGTTCCTTCGGCATGCCATCCTCGGGATAGGCCGGTTCGTGACTGGTGATCATGATCCGGTTGCGCAGCGTCAGATGCTTTAGCTGAAAGGGCTGGAGAAGCGGGTCTTTCGACATTTTTTCACCTCTGTGATCCTGAATTCCATTCAAAGGATAAGAGGAAATGTACATCAGTGTCAATTAACAGTACTTAGATGTCTGTTTTGAAAGTCGGGTTTCCTCATCCGGCCTGGGCGAGAATCCAGTCGCGAAACACCATGACTTCCGGTTTATGCAGTGGCGTATCATCGGGGAAGAGGAGGTAGTGGGACTGTTCTGTTTCCAGGGCGATATCCAGTGACCTGACCAACTTACCCTCGTCCAGATAGGATTCGGCAAAGCTTTCGAAGACCAGCGCGTGACCGACGCCCTGACAGGCCATCTCGAGGGCAAGATAGGAATTGTCGAC
The DNA here is from genome assembly GCF_025136295.1 of Aestuariispira ectoiniformans. Classification (GTDB taxonomy): domain Bacteria; phylum Pseudomonadota; class Alphaproteobacteria; order UBA8366; family Aestuariispiraceae; genus Aestuariispira_A; species Aestuariispira_A ectoiniformans. The sequence continues at coordinate 1,997,783 of NZ_CP062788.1, forward strand.
CAGAATTCGGCGCCTTTGGGCAGGGCGCTCCACGTTATGGGTCAGGAACAGCCGTTCCCATGTGTCTTCAACGCCCATGATCTGGATGAGATGTTGCCCGGCAAAATCGGCCACCTCCTGCACGGGGCCGTCCCGGTTGATCAGGGCTTGGCTGCAGACAGGGATCACCTTTTCATTCATCAGAAGTTCCGACTGGTAATCGGACCATCGACCGTCGCCGTAACGGATATCCACGTCGATTTTCTCCGCGCTGAGCGATTCCGCCCAGTTGGAGGAATAGAGCCGAAGGTCGATATCCGGATACTGTTCCAAAAAGAGATGCATGCGCGGTGCCAACCAGAAAACCGAGAGTGAACTGGCACAGCGGACGGCCAGCCCCTGTTGGCCCCCACCGAACAGGCCGGAGGTTGAAATGGAGAGCTCGCTGAATGCCTTGCGGACGGACGGCAGATAGGCATTGGCCATGCTGGTCAGGCGAAGACTGCGCGGCAGGCGTTCGAAAAGCGGAAAGCCCAGATAGTCCTCCAAGGAGCGGACCTGGTGGCTGATGGCCGCAGGGGTCAGGTTCAATTCCCGGGCCGCGGCGGTGAAGCTGAGGCTGCGGGCGGAGGCTTCAAAGGCGCGCAGCCAGCTCAGAGGGGGTAATTGATAGGACAAGTGACGGTTCCCTAAATTTAGCTTCAAATAAAATGATGCCTTAGGGTGATAATCATTCGTTTTATTTTTCCGTCAAGGCGGCGGACTATATCTCCCGGTCAATTTCCATCCATGGGACCAGGGAGAAGCAAGGTCATGAAAATCACCGACGTCAAAACCTTTGTGGTTGGCAATCCACCGCCGGGCTTTGGGGGGCGTTATTTCATCTTCCTTAAATTGACGACCGATAGCAGTGTTGTCGGCTATGGCGAGGTTTATGTGGCCACTTTCGGGCCGCATGTGGTGGCGCGGATGATCGAAGACGTCTGCGAGCGTTTCGTCATTGGCAGCGACCCGTTCAAAATCGAGACCCTGTGGCGGCGCATGTATGGCAGTGGCTATGCCCAGCGCCCCGATATCTCGCTGGTCGGTGTGATGAGCGGGATTGAGATGGCCTGCTGGGATATTGTCGGTAAGGAAGTCGACAAGCCCGTCTATGAATTGCTCGGCGGGCAGGTCCATGAGGGGTTGCGTTCCTACACCTATCTGTATCCGGAAGACGGCGATGGCGCGAATGTCTATACCGACCCGGAGACGGCCGCGGAGCGTGCCGCGGCCTATGTCAAAAAGGGGTTCTCCGCAGTCAAATTCGACCCGGTCAGCGACTATTCCGTCTTTGACGGCCGTCAGCCCAGCCTGGAAGCGCTGGAGCGGTCCGAACGCTATGTGAAGCTGGTGCGCGAGGCGGTCGGTACGGATGCGGACCTTCTCTTCGGCACTCATGGGCAGTTTACGGCATCCGGTGCGTTGCGTCTGGCGCGCCGCCTGGAAGCCTATGATCCCTTGTGGTTTGAGGAGCCGACCCCACCGGAGATGCCGGAAGAAATGGCCAAGGTGGCGCAGGGGACGAGTATTCCTGTGGCGACTGGCGAGCGATTGGCGACAAAATATGAATTCGCCCGTGTCCTGGAAACCGGGGCGGCCTCGATCCTGCAGATGAATCTGGGGCGTGTCGGCGGTCTGCTGGAAGCCAAGAAAATTGCGGCCATGGCCGAGGCGCATTACGCGCAAATCGCCCCTCATCTTTATTGCGGCCCGATTGTGGGCGCTGCCAACGCGCAATTGGCAGCCTGCACCCCGAATTTCCTCATTCTGGAAAGCATTCTGGAATGGGATGGGTTCCACAGCGAAATTCTCACCAAACCGATGGAATGGCAGGATGGCTATGTGATCCCGCCGACGGCACCGGGATTGGGTGTGGAACTGAACGAAGCGGTGGCGGAGGCCAATCCTTACACCGGGGACGAGCTGCATCTGTCACCGGCCAACGATCCAATTCAATAATCCAACAGAAAACTGGAGCGGCATCATGAAAGTGGGCTTCATCGGTTTGGGCAATGTCGGTGGAAAACTCGCCGGCAGCCTGCTGCGCAACGGTTTCGACCTGACGGTTCGGGATTTGAACGCCGAGGCGGCCCGCCCTTTTATTGATCGGGGCGCCCGCTGGGCCGACAGCCCGAAGGAGATGGCGGAGGCCTGCGACCTGGTGATTACCTGTCTGCCGTCTCCTGCGGCCAGTGCGGCGGTGATGGAGGCGGAAGACGGTATCCTTGCGGGGCTGTCGGAGGGCAAGATTTGGGCGGAGATGAGCACGACGGACGAGGCGGAGGTCAAACGCCTCGGTGCGATGGTCCGGGAGGTCGGTGCCGACCCTGTGGATTGTCCGGTTTCCGGCGGTTGTCATCGGGCTGCGACCGGCAATATCTCGATCCTTGCCGGGGCTGATCGCGACGTTTTTAACCGTTTGTTGCCGGTATTGAAATCGCTGGGCAGGCGCGTGCTGCATACCGGCCCGCTGGGGTCGGCTTCCGTGCTGAAAGTGGTGACCAACTATCTGGCGACGGCCAATCTGGTGACCTTGTGCGAGGCATTGGTGACAGCCAAGGCGGCAGGGATGGACCTGAATGCGGCCTATGAAGCCATTCGTATTTCCTCCGGCAATTCCTTTGTTCATGAAACCGAAAGCCAGGTCATCCTGAACGGTAGCCGGGATATCAATTTCACGATGGATCTGGTGTTGAAGGATGTCAGCCTGTTCCAGGAGGTGGCCAACCGCGCGGGCGTGCCACTGGAGGTATCCCCTTTGCTGATCGACATCTTCGAGGATGGCGCGGCGCGCTTTGGGGAGCGCGAATGGTCCCCCAACATCATCAAACGTCTGGAAGAGGCAACCGGTCTGGATATCACCGCACCGGGATTCCCGGCGGAGATGTTGGACGATGAGCCGGAAGAGCCGGGTTATGAGGTGATCCCGAAAGGGTTAGGCCAGGGGGGCGGCGAGGCGTGACGAACAATGGACGAGTTTGACTATATCATCGTGGGGGCGGGCTCCGCCGGTTGCGTGTTGGCGGATCGCTTGTCCGCCGATGGACAGAACCGTGTTCTGGTCCTCGAGGCTGGCGGAACGGACCGTCGTCTCTGGATCAAGGTGCCCATTGGCTATGGCCGAACCTTCTTTGATGAACGGGTTAACTGGAAATATGAAACCGAGCCCGACGAAGGTACGAACGGTCGCCGCTCCTATTGGCCGCGCGGCAAGGCGCTGGGGGGCTCCAGTTCAATCAACGCCATGGTTTATTTCCGTGGGTTGGCCCATGATTACGAAGACTGGCGGCAGGCCGGGGCGACCGGCTGGGGCTGGGACGATGTCCGTCCGGTTTTCGAAAAATTGGAACGCAGGATTGCCGTCGACGGTTCCACACGCGGTGACGGTCCCGTGATGATCAGCGATGTGGCCGACCAGGCGCATCGGACCAATCGCTATTTCTTTGATGCATCGAAAGAAGTCGGTCTGCCGAAGACGGAGGATTTCAACGGTATTTCGCCGGAGGGCGTTGGATATTACCAGATCACCACGCGCGGCGGCGTCCGCTGTTCGGCGGCAGACGCCTTTCTTCGTCCGGCCATGAAGCGACGGAATGTGACACTTGTGTCGAATGCCCTTGTGGAGCGCGTTACTTTTGACGGAAAGCGTGCGACGGGTGTGCGCTACAAAATGGGAGGTCGTTCTGTCAGTGCGACAGTCCGCAAGGAAGTCATCCTGAGTGCAGGTGCCGTGAACTCGCCGCAGTTGCTGCAACTGTCCGGGATTGGGCCGGGGGCGTTGCTGCAGGAAATGGGGATTGAGCCGATCCATGTGAATGAGGCCGTCGGCGGCAATCTCCAGGACCATATCTCCATCAGCTATTTTTATAAGGCGACGGAGCCCACCCTGAACAATGAGCTGGCGCCCTGGTGGGGCAAAGTCCGGGCTGGGATGCAATATGTTCTGACGCGCAAAGGCCCTTTGAGCCTGAGTGTGAACCAATGCGGTGGCTTTGTGAAATCCAGCAGCACAGTCGCTCACCCCGATATGCAGCTCTATTTCAACCCGGTAACCTACACAACGGCACCGGTTGGCAAGCGGCCGATTATCAATCCCGATCCCTTCGCCGGGTTCATCATTTCCTTTCAGCCGTCACGCCCGACAAGCAGGGGGCGGATCGACATCAAGTCTCCAAACCCTAGGATCGCGGCGCGTATCCAGCCGCATTACCTGACCAGCAACAAGGACCTGGACGATGTGGTGGCGGGCGGCCGCATGGTGCGGTCTCTGGTGGCGACAAACGGCCTGCGCAATCTGATCAAAGAGGCGATCCCCCCCGACCTGGGGAGCATGTCGGATGATGATATCCTGTCTGATTTCCGCCAGCGTTGTGGCACCGTCTTTCATCCCGTGTCCACATGTGCGATGGGGAGCGACCCGGAAAACAGCGTCGTGGATTCAGACCTGAAGGTACGTGGCGTGGATGGTCTGCGCGTGGTTGACGCATCGGTTTTCCCGAATATCACCTCCGGTAATACCAACGCCCCGACGATCATGGTGGCCTACAAGGCCGCGACACAGATTTTGCAGGAAGGGTAAGAGAGACCAGGATGGCAAAAATTTCAAAACTGGAGACCTTCAGTAACGCGTTCGTTGGTTTTGTCCGTGTCACGGCAGATGACGGATCGGCCGGCTGGGGGCAGCTGTCCACCTATAACTCGGACATCACCGCGCAGGTCTTTCATCGCCAGGTCGCCCCTTGGAGCCTGGGCCGTGACATGAGTGACCTGGAACTGCTGGTCGACGAGATTCCGGAACGAGAGCATAAATTTCCGGGCTCTTACCTGCGCCGGGCCATGGCAGGCCTCGACACGGCAATCTGGGATTGGCGCGGGAAACAGGCCGGACAGCCGGTCGCGGCCCTGATCGGTGGCTCTGCGGGCGAGTTGCGGGCCTATGCTTCCTCGATGCGGCGCGATATCACCCCCTCGGAAGAGGCCGACCGTTTCCGGAACTTGCGTGAGACATTCGGTTTCGAAGCCTTCAAATTCCGGGTTGGGGCCGAATGTGGCCATGATCGCGACGAATGGCCGGGCCGCACGGAGGAGATTATTCCGGCGATCCGGCAGGCCCTTGGGCCTGATGTTTCCTTGCTGGTGGATGGCAATTCCGGTTTTTCGCCCGACCGCGCCATCGAAGTGGGGGCAATACTCGAAGCCAGTGCCGTGGAGCATTTCGAGGAACCCTGCCCCTATTGGGAGATGGAACAGACCAGACAGGTCACCGAGGCTTTGAGCCTTGATGTGACCGGCGGGGAGCAGGACTGGGACCTGCAACACTGGACGCGCATGATTGATATGGGGGCGGTCAATGTCGTACAGCCTGATATTCTCTATATGGGCGGGCTAACCCTGACGATGCGGGTGGCGGCGATGGCGGCGAAAGCCGGGCTGCCATGTACCCCGCATTGTGCAAACCTGTCGATGGTGACCCTGTTCACCATGCATCTGCTGCGGGCCATCACGAACGCTGGCAAATATCTCGAGTTTTCCATAGAGGGCCAGGACTACTATCCTTGGCAGCAAGGGCTGTTTGTCGAGGACCCCTATACCATTCGTGATGGCAAGGCCACGGTCACCGACACGCCGGGATGGGGCGTCAGTATTTCACCCGAATGGCTCGCCAAATCCCAATATCAAGAAAGTGAGGTAGCGTGATGAGCATATCCGCTGAGCAATTGATTGCCGACTATTTTGACCGGGCTCAGATGCCCAGTCTGCCGACCGGGCATTTCATCAATGGTGCCTTTGTGGCCGGTGACAGCGGAGAGAAACTGCAAAGCTTCGATCCGGCGACAGGCGAAGCTTTTGCCGAGTTCGTAGCGGGCAACGCGACGGATGTGGACAAGGCGTTGGCCGCGGCGACGAAGGGCTTTGAGGCCTGGCGCAAGACCAAACCGGCGGACCGTGTCGCGCTCTTGAACCGGGCGGCGGCGCTGATGCGTCAGAACCATGACTTGCTGTCTTTCATGGAAACGCTCGATTCAGGCAAGACGCTGGCGGAGGCGGAAGGGGATGTGGCCGGGTCCGCGCGCCTGCTGGAATATTATGCCGGGGCGGCGGACAAGCTGGACGGGCGCTCTGTTCCCATGGGGCCTGACCAGATGGCCTGGACGGTGCGCGAACCGGTCGGCGTGACGGCGCATATCATTCCCTGGAATTATCCCACCTCGACCTTCGTGCGCGGCGTCGCACCAGCCCTGGCGGCTGGATGTTCCGTTGTGGCGAAGCCGGCGGAAACGACGCCATTCACCGCCCTGATGATCGCAGAGCTTCTGTCCGAGGCGGGCCTGCCGGATGGTGTTATGAATGTGGTGACCGGGCTGGGCGGCGACGCAGGCGCGCCTTTGGTGGTGGACCCGCGGGTCAAACATGTGACCTTCACCGGTTCCGTTGCGACCGGCGTCAATGTGATGCAGGCGGTGGCACCCAATGTGACCCGGTTGACCTTGGAACTGGGCGGCAAGTCGCCCCTGATCGCGCTCAGCGACTGTGATGTGGAGGCTGCGGCAGAAGGCGCGCTTTGGGCGATCTTCTCCAATTCGGGCCAGATCTGTTCCGCCGGGTCCCGCCTGATCGTGCATCGGGATATTCATAATGCCCTGATGGACAAACTGCTCACCAGGGCCAAGGGCCTGAAGGTTGGCCATGGCCTGCGTAATCCGGATATGGGGGCGATCAATTCCCAGGCGCATCTGGATCGTGTCAGCGCGCATGTGGAACGCGCGAAGGCACGCGGCTGCAATATCGTCACCGGCGGCAATGTTATGACTGATCCGGAAACCGGCAAAGGCTGGTTCTTTGAGCCGACGATCATCGATGACCTGGCGCAGGATGATCCTGCAGTTCAGGAGGAAATCTTCGGCCCGGTTCTGGCCGTGCAGGTGGTCGACAGCGATGAAGAGGCTCTACAGGCTGCCAACGGTACGGAATATGGGCTGGTTACCGGCATCTACAGCCGGGATATCAGCCGCGCGCTGCGCCTGGCGCGTGACGTGGATGCGGGACAGATTTCCATCAATGACTATTGGGCCGGGGGGATTGAGTTGCCCTTTGGTGGGAACGGCAAGTCAGGCTTTGGCCGGGAGAAAGGCTGGGAAGGGTTGGACGCCTACACCAAATTCAAGAGTATTACAGTCAAACTCTGATAAGGGCTTGCCTTGTGAAAGGAAAAACCGCGCTGCCTGCAAAGACAGCGCGGTTTTATAATGCCAGTTTTGTCAGTGCTTAGCCAAGCGTCGGCATGACGAATTCCGGGTCGGACCGCTGACCCGTCGGCCAACGCAGGGTCGTGGTTTTGATTCGGGTGTAGAAGCGGATGCCTTCCATACCGTGCATGGCGTGATCGCCAAAGATGGAGGCTTTCCAGCCGCCAAAGCTGTGGAAGGCCATCGGAACCGGGATCGGCACGTTGACGCCGACCATACCCACCTCGATATCCTGCGAGAAGGCGCGCGCCGTATCACCGTCGCGGGTGAAGATGGCCGTGCCGTTTGCATACTGGCAGGACTGGATCAGCTCAACAGCCTCGTCATAGGACTTGCGGCGGACAACAGACAGGACCGGCCCGAAGATTTCTTCTTTCCAGATTTTCATGTCCGTCGTGACATTGTCGATCAGCGTGCCACCGATGAAGTAACCGTTTTCACAGCCCTGCTTGTCCTGTTTGAAGTTCCGGCCATCGACCACGATCTTTGCACCATCGGCCTCACCGCTGTTGATATAGCCGTGAACCTTGTCCAGATGCTGGCTGGTGACCAGCGGACCCATCTCCGCGCCTTTCATGTCGGACGGACCGATCTTCAGGGCTTCGATTTTGGGGATGAGCTTGTCGATCAGGGCGTCAGCCACGGCATCGGTCACTGGCACGGCCACGGAAATCGCCATGCAGCGTTCCCCGGCGGAACCGAAGGCGGCGCCCATCAGTGCGCTTGCCGCCATGTCCAGGTCCGCATCGGGCATGATGACCATGTGGTTCTTAGCACCACCCAGGGCCTGAACACGCTTGCCCTGTGCCGTACCCGTTTCGTAGATATACTGTGCAATCGGGGTGGAGCCGACGAAGGAAACAGCCTTCACATCCGGATGGTGGAGCAGGGTGTCGACGGCTTCCTTGTCGCCCTGGACGATGTTGAACACACCTTCCGGCAGACCGGCTTCTGCCAGCCATTTTGCAATCAGCAGCGGGGCGGACGGGTCACGCTCAGACGGCTTCAAGACAAAGGTGTTACCGCAGGCAAGTGCCACCGGGAACATCCACATCGGCACCATGGCCGGGAAGTTGAACGGGGTGATACCGGCAACAACGCCCAGGCTCTGGCGGATGGACTGGCTGTCCACGCCGGTACCGACGTTCTCGGAGAATTCACCTTTCAGCAGATGCGGCGCACCGGTGGCAAATTCCACGACTTCCAGGCCACGGGTGACTTCACCCAGGGCATCGTCATGGGTTTTGCCATGTTCGCAGGAAATGGCGCGGGCCAGTTCGTCGGCACGTTCCCACAGGATCGACTTGAAACGGTCCAGAATACGCGCGCGGCGCAGGGCCGGGGTTTTGGACCATGCAGGCCAGGCTGCTTTGGCGGCGGCAACAGCAGTGTTCACCTCATCAGCGGAGGCCAGAGCGACCGTCTTTTCGCTTTCACCGGTAGCCGGGTTGAACACGGGCTGGTTCCGGCCGGATGTACCGGCCACAAGGGCGTTATTAATGAAATGCGCCAATTCAGTCATCGGTATCCTCCGCAGTCATGGTTTTGAATTTTTATAGTGAGACAAATTTAAATTGACTAATTTGCGTGGTAAATTCGCTTAATTGCGATAATAGATATGCAAATTTGCATAATGAGAAGGCGGCTTGCGGTATGGATTGGGACGACGGACGCATATTTCTGGTCGTGGCACGGGAGGGGCAGATGCTCTCTGCCGCCCGCAAGTTGGGCGTTAATCAGACCACGCTCAGTCGGAAAATCAGCAATCTTGAGGCCGACCTGCAGGCAACTTTGCTTGTAAGGGGGCCGGGCGGTTGTGTGTTGACGGAGGCAGGGCATGCCCTGATGGCAAAGCTGGAACGGGCCGAAACGGCGATGCTGGAAGGCGAGGCCCTGTTTCAGGGCGGTGTTGAAAAGCTCAGCGGGACCGTCCGTGTCGGGGCGCCGGATGGCTTCGGCGTTTCCTTTCTTGCCCCCAGGCTGACGGGTCTTTTGGACAAATACCCGGACCTGAAGGTTGAGTTGGTGCCGGTCCCGCGCAGTTTTTCCCTGTCGCAGCGTGAGGCTGATATTGCAATTATGGTCGGTCGGCCAAAGACCGGTCGGCTGGTAATCAAGAAGCTGACGGATTATACGCTCGGCCTTTATGCTTCCCGCTCCTACCTTGAGGAGCATGGCCTTCCCGCCTGTATTGACGACCTTAAACAGCACCGCCTTGTCGGTTATGTGGAAGACCTGATCTATTCAACCCTGCTGAATTATGCGTCCGAGGTTTTTCAGGGGGCGGTACAGCAGCTTGGCATCAGTAGCGCCGTTGGCCAGTTGGAGGCCGTGCGCGCCGGGGCCGGGATTGGTGTTCTGCATGATTATCTGGCGAAAGGGGATGCAGGCCTTGTCCGCCTGCTGGAGGAATCGACGATGCAGAGGTCCTATTGGATCGCTTATCATGAAAGTCAGCGGGAAATTCGTCGTGTCCAGGCGGTCGCCGATCACATCGGTCAGGTCGTCCGGCAGCATCATAACTGGGTTCGTTGAGCCGCCGAACAACCCTGTCTGTGTTGGTCTTGGGTCAGTTTGTCAGCGCCTTGGTTGCCGCCGCGATCCGGGACAGGGCCTCGCGCAGCTCCGCTTCGGAAGTGGCGTAGGAAATCCTGAAATAGGGTGACAGACCGAACGCCGCGCCTGGCACGATGGCAACATGGGCCTTGTCCAGCAGGTAGTTACAATAATCCGTATCCGTTCCGAGGATAATCCCATCCGGTGTCCGTTTACCAAGGACACCCTCACAACCGGCAAAGGCATAAAAGGCGCCTTTCGGGCGGATGCAGGTGATGCCCTCGATTGCATTGAGGCCGTCGACAACCAGATCGCGGCGCTGACGGAAGCTGTCGCAACGGTCTGTCAGGATATCCTGAGGTCCGTTCAGTGCCTCGACCGCTGCCGCCTGTGAAACGGAAGACGGGCAGGAGGTGGACTGGCTCTGGATGACCGCCATTGCCGCAATAAGCGCCTTCGGTCCCGCGCCATATCCAATGCGCCAGCCCGTCATGGCGTAGGCCTTGGAGACGCCGTTCATGGTCAGGCAACGATCCTTGAGGCGTGGCTCCACCTGCGCCGGGGTGACAAATTCAAAGCCGTCATAGACGATCTTCTCATAGATATCGTCGGCCAGAATCCACACATCCGGGTGCTCGAGAATAACGTCCAGCAAGGGCCGGTAATCTTCGGCGCCATAGGTGGCGCCTGCCGGATTGGATGGGGCGTTGAACATCACCCAGCGCGTCTTGCCGGTGATCGCTGCTTCAAGATCGGAAGCCGTCAGGCGGAAGTCATTTTCCTGATGACAGGGAACAAGCACCGGCTTGCCCCCGGCAATGGCAACGATATCGGAATAGGATGTCCAATAAGGTGTCGGGATGATCACCTCATCACCGGGTTCCAGGCTTGCCATGAAGGCATTGAACAGAATCTGTTTGGCCCCGCTGCTGACCGTGATTTCATCCAGGTCATACTGCAGGCCGTTGTCCCGAAGAAACTTTGCCTGAATGGCCTGTTTCAGGGCGGGGGTACCGTCGAGAGGCGTGTATTTCGTATCGCCTGCCATGATGGCGGAGATCGCCGCATTCTTGACATTTGCCGGTGTGTCGAAGTCGGGTTCGCCTGCGCCCAGAATGATGACGGGCTTGCCGTCGCGCTTCATCTGGGCGGCCTTTTTGCCGATCTGCAGGATTTGGGAAACGCCGATGGCGTCGATACGGCTGGCTTTGCGGAAACTGGACATGCTGTTGCCTTTCCAGGAATGCGTTAGTCGAAATGAACGGAGCCCAGCGGGCCGGGGGAGGTTACCTGTTTCAGGGCACGGGAAAGTTTTTTGATGGCATCTGGCGTGTACTGGTCGTAGTAGGCCTGGTTCTTGCGCCCGATGCCGTGTTCGGCGCTGAAACTGCCGTCAAATTCGTTGACGCAGATATCAATGACCCAGTCACGCAGGCGCTTTTCATAGGCCTCCAGATCGGCGGGCGGTCCGCCCGGATGGGACAGGTTGAAATGGACGCCGCCGTCGCCGATATGGCCGAAATCGCATATCTCCAGATCGGGGAATGTGTCCGGCAGGTGGTTGTGCATATAGGCGAGGAAGTCCATCAGGATGCCGCGCTCAAACGCGAGATCAAAGGCGAACAGGTGGCCTGCGTTTTTGACGCCTTCCGAAATGGAGTGCCGCAGAGCCCAGATTTCCTCCGGCCTGCCGACAAGCGCATCGGCCAGCGGTTCCCCCGGTTCCTCCCAGATTTCCGCCAGACAGGCCTCGAGCAGATCGTCGATGGAAATTTCCCCCTCGCGGGGCTCCCAGGTGCGGGTTGCCTCCACCAGAATGGCGAGGTCCGGGATATCCCCATTGGCAAAGGGATTGCGCAGGCTGGGCGCGTGGTCAAAGGCGTGGCGCATAGCGTTGCCCGACATGCTTTCGAAGGCCGAAAGCTGTGGGCCAAGCTTGCGTTCCAGTGAGGCAAGAACCTGGAAAACCGCATCATCCGATCCCGGCACCACAAGAGCAGTGGCGGATTGCCGGGGAAGCGGTTCCAGATTGAGAACTGCTTCGGTGACAATACCGAATGTGCCGACCGTTCCGATGAAGACCTGCTTCCAGTCGACGCCCGTGTTGTTTTTCCTGAGCCCTTTATTCAGGTCCAGAATGCTGCCGTTATCGTCTGCCAGAACGGCCTTCAGGCCAAGGGTATTGGCGCGCACATCACCGTAACGCAGGAAACGTCCGCCGCCCGTGTTGGTGGCGATCATGCCGCCAATCATCGGGTCCGCACTCAGGTCGACGGGGAAAAACAGGCCGTGTTCCTCAAGACGTGCATTCACCTCCGACAGGCGCATGCCCGCGCCGACGCGCAGGCTGCGGTTTCTGAGGTTCAGGTCGAACACCGTATTCATCCGGTCCAGGCTCAGAACGCCCTGCAATTTGGACCGATCCGGCGTAGAGCCGGAGACCACGCCCGTATTGCCGGATTGGGGGATCAGGGAGATTCCGTTTGTCACGCAGTAGGCGACAAAGCCGGACAGTTCCTCACTTGTCTCCGGTCGCAGGACAAAGGCGGCGCGCCCTTTGTCATGGCGCGCCCCGGTTTCATAACCCGCGAGATCGTCTTCCGGCCCGAGTACGGATTTCCCGGACCGGGCCAGATGGCGAAGACTTGCAATATGTCTTTCGTTCAACATGGATTATGCGGCTGCCGTTGTCTTGAAACCGGACAGGCAGGCATCGATGGATTCCTTTTCGATCCTTGCATAATGCGCGAATTCATCCAGTACGGTTGAACCAAGCGCTTCTTCAAAGATCTTCTGATTTGAATCCGGCGTGAAATTCTCGCCTTTGTCATCGCCCAGGTTGGACTGGAAAATGCCAGCGGCGGAAACCGGCAGGAAATCTTCGTAGACGACGGGGGCGTAGGCTACCAGACCCTCTGCGATAAGGTCTTCCAGTTGAGCGCTGGACTGTGCAGACTGCCCTTTTTCGGTGATGAAATACTGGAAATAGGCAAGCCCCTGTTTTCGGATTTCTTCCCAACTGTCGGGGAATTCGGCAAATACGTCGGCCAGGGTCTGCATATAGTCACTGCTGTTGGAACCGTCCCCGGCAGGCAGGATTTTTTCACGTGTCTTGGTCAGCAGGGCATCATAGAGGTCACGGCCCTTCGGTGTCAGGGCAACGCCACGCTGTTCGATCTCACCGAAACGTGCGGTGTGATGTCCTTCGGCCCATTCGCCGTTTTCCTGTTTGAAAAGCACCGGTTCGCTCAGCGCTTTGAACGAGGTCTGGCGCAGCAGGATCGGACACTGACGGGCAGGCGGGCCTTCGATCACGGCTTTCGGGTCGATCCCTTTTTCAGGCATTGTTGCCTGAACCGTGTCGATATCGAGGGTGCGCGGCGTCAGGTGATTGATATGCGGTCCCTGGAAAGAGACTACATCGGCGATCAGACGGTGTGCCTTCACCAGTCGGTCAAAAAGGGCCAGGTCAAGGCGTGCGTGAGAATGCCAGCGGAAGGTTTCCAGGGCTTCCTTTACAAAGCTGTCGGTGTCGTCCTCGGCGAGCCCGCCCTGTGCTTCTGCCTTTTCAATCAGCGCCAGCACGCCATCGGTGAAAATCTTGCGGGTTGCGAGAATTTCTTCCGCCTCTTTCCGCAAGTCCTGATCCTTGACCAGATCCAGACGCAGGAGGGACGTGAAAACCCGGAACGGGTTGGCGGCCAGAGAGGCGCGATCCACGGGGCGGAAGGCTGTGGAATGGACCGGAATGCCTGCGACGGACAGGTCGTAGTAACCGACCGGGAACATGCCCATGACAGCGAAGAGGCGGCGCATGGTGTGAAGTTCTTCCGCCGTGCCCAACCGGATTGCGCCGTGGCGTTCTTCCGTGATGCGGTCAATGCCGTCGGTGTGGCCAAGCTCCGACTTCAACTCGTCATTCTGCTCAAGGGTTACGCGGTTGATTTCCTCAACCATATCGACAAGCACGCCATAGGCGGGCACTTCCTGCCGGAACATTTCCGACATGGCGCATGAGAATTCCTGACGGATGATGTCTGGATTGGTGAAGGACATGAACATTTCTCCCGGTACAATAACCCTGTTGGGCGGTCAGTTACGGGGAGAGATAAACCGTTTCATAGGTTCAAAAAATGACCTAAAATCAAATTAACTCATTCCATTTTGTTATGTGTTTCCAGCTTCCTTCTTCAGCCAGCTTTCAAATTTCTGTATATGTTCGCCCGCCTTTCCGTGCGGGCGGACCAGATAATAGCTCTTCTCCGTTGTCAGGGCGGGGCCTGTAATTTGCACAAGCTGTTTGTCCTGTAACTCGCGGGTGATCATCGCGACCGGGATCAGGGCGGCACCCAGGCTGGCAATTGCCGCTGTGATGATCATGGAATATTGGTCGAAATAGCGGCCTTCACGCCGGACAACCCCGGCAATTGCCGCTTCCCTGAACCAGTCCTGCCAGACATCGGGGCGGCTTTGCAGATGCAGGAGCGGGACGTCCGTGATGTTTTCCAATGTGCCCAGCCCGTATTGATCGAAAAAGGCAGGAGAGCAGACAGGCACCATCTTCTCTCCGAAGAGATGGGTCATCTTTGTATTCGGCCAGTTCTGCAGGCCGTAATGGATGGCAAGATCAAACGGATCGCGTTCAAATTCGAACGGGTCGAGCCTTGTGCTGAAATTGACCTCGATCTCTGGATTGCCTGCAAGAAAGGCGGGAAGCCGCGGGATAAGCCAGCGATTGGCAAAGGTCGGCAAGGTGGCAATCGACAGGGTGACCTTGTCATTGCCGGAGGAGATGACCTTTTGAATCGAGTTCTGGATGCTGCTCAGGTCATGTTCCAGATCGGCGGCAAAGCTTTTGCCTGCCTGGGTCAGGGCAACGCCGCGTCCGACCCGCCGGAACAGGTCGACCCCGAGATCGACTTCCAGCTCCCGGATTTTCTTGCTGACCGCACTTTGTGTCATGCGTAGTTCTTCGGCTGCGGCGGTAAAGCTTTGGTGCCGGGCCGCGCGTTCAAAACAGCGGAGATGGGTAAGACTGGGGAAGCGGTTTTTCATGAATGCACCACGTCTCGCGTTGACTGGTCCTGTGTCTGGCTCTGCAACCATTCGCGAAATTTGATCAGCGGATAGCTGCCGGACTGCGCCTCCGGCCAGACAAGGAAATATTCACCCAGCGTCACGGCTTCGCCCGGCACGGCCAGCGCCAGTCTCCCCTGCGCAATTTCGTTTTCGGCCAGAAAGGTCGGCAACAGGGCGATGCCCAGTCCGTGGATTGCTGCTTGTGTCATCGTTGATGACTGGTCGAACAGCATACCGTGCAGATTGCCTGCGGGGATATCATGCAGGGTGAACCATTGTTCCCAGCAATCCGGATGACTTTCCAGATGCAGTAGGGGATGGGCAAGCAAATCGCCTGGTTTTTCAATCGGCTTGTCCAGAAAGGTCGGCGCGCAGACGGGAAGTACGTATTTCGGCATCAGCGGCAGGTATTCCACGTCCGCCCAGTCCCGGACCCCATAGTGAATGGCCGCATGGGCGGTGCCGGTGTTGAAACTGAACGGCAGATTGTGGGTCTGCAGGTTCACCGTTATTTCCGGATGCGACTTCACAAAATCCCGCAGGCGCGGGGCCAGCCAGTTCAGGCCGAAGGAAGGCAGGATCGACAGGTTCAGGCTGCCGCCGGTTGGATTGGCGCGCAGCTTGATCGACGCCTGCCCAAGCCGATTGATCAGGAACCGTGCTTCTTTCGCGAACTCTGCCCCCGCCGGTGTCAGTTGAAGGCGCATTTGTTCCCGGGAGATCAGGTCTACCCCCAATTGTTCCTCCAACTGCTTGAGTTGTCGGCTGACCGCGCTTTGCGTCAGGGACAAATCCTCTGCCGCCGCAGAGGCGCTGCCCAGCCGGTCCACGGCTTCAAGGGCAAGCAGGGAGGAAATAGAGGGGAGGAAACGTCGTGCCGTAATCATATGATGAAAGATCATACATCTAGAACTTAGTTTCAATAGGAAATGTCGCAGTGCACTGGCAGATAGAAGGCAGGATTATACGGCCTGAGGGAGGGAAGTGCGTCTACCTCATGCCTGATTGTGATGTTGAAAGGAAGTTCTATGACACATTCTCATATCCTCAAGGCTGCTGGCTTTGGCGAGGCAGAGCTGAATGCCGGGGCGCTGGTGGTGACCACGCCTGTTGACGGCAGTGAGATCGCCCGCCTTGCAATACACAGCCAGGCAGATGCGAACGAACAGATTGCGGATGCAAAGGATGCATTCAAGGCATGGCGGGTGGTTCCCGCCCCGCGTCGGGGGGAACTGGTGCGGCTGCTGGGTGAGGCGCTTCGTGAGGAAAAGGAGAATCTGGGCCGGTTGGTGACGCTGGAATGCGGCAAGATTTATCAGGAAGGCCTGGGCGAAGTGCAGGAAATGATCGACATCTGCGACTTTGCCGTTGGCCTGTCGCGCCAGCTTTACGGCCTGACGATCGCCTCGGAACGTCCCGGCCACGCCATGCGGGAAAGTTGGCATCCGATGGGCACCTGCGGGATTATCACGGCCTTCAACTTCCCCGTCGCGCCCTGGTGCTGGAATGCGGCGCTGGCGCTGGTTTGTGGCGATCCGGTGATTTGGAAGCCGTCTGAGAAAACGCCGCTGACGGCGCTTGCGGTGCAGAAAATCTGTGACCGGGTGATGGAACAATTCGGGTCGGACGCGCCGAAGGGCCTGATTCAGACCCTGATTGGAGAACGTGAACTGGGCCAGGCGCTGACCGCGTCCAAAGATGTGGCAATCATTTCTGCCACCGGCTCCGTTCCCATGGGACAGGCCGTGGCGCGCGATATGGCAGGCCGTCTGGGCCGGACGATCCTGGAACTGGGTGGGAACAACGCGATGATTGTAGCGCCCTCCGCCGATCTGGAAATGGCCTTGCGGGCGATTGTTTTCTCTGCGGTGGGCACCGCAGGGCAGCGTTGCACGACGCTTCGCCGCCTGGTGGTTCATGAAGATATTTATGACACATTGGTGCCGCGTCTGATCTCCGCCTATGAAACGCTGCCCATCGGTGATCCGCTGGCGGATGGCACGCTGGTCGGCCCGCTGATCGATACCGGGGCCATGGCGGCCATGGACAAATCTCTGCAGCAGGCCAAAGTTGAAGGCGGTACGGTCCACGGTGGCGGTCAGGCGCTTTCCTCTGAATTCCCCGGCGCGGCCTATGTCCGTCCGGCGATTGTGGAGATGCCGGAACAAAGCGCCATCATGCATCAGGAGACCTTCGCGCCGATTCTATATGTGGTGAAATATAAAGACCTTAACGATGCCATCGACATGCAGAATGCGGTTCCGCAGGGGCTGTCCTCCTGCATTTTCTCTACCGATGTACGCGAGACCGAATATTTCTTGTCAGCAGCCGGTTCCGATTGTGGTATTGCCAACGTGAATATCGGTCCGTCCGGTGCGGAAATCGGAGGGGCCTTCGGTGGCGAAAAAGAAACCGGCGGCGGCCGGGAAAGCGGATCGGATGCCTGGAAGGGGTATATGCGCCGCCAGACCAATACCGTGAACTATTCTCGGGAACTGCCATTGGCACAGGGGATAAAATTTGACATCTGATCTTGCAAGCAGCCTTTGGCATCACACCTGCCGGGAACAGGTGAACGCCCCGGAACTGGCGGGTGATGTAGAGGCGGATCTGGTGGTGGTCGGCGGCGGATACACAGGGTGTTCCGCCGCCCTTCAGGCCACCCGTGATGGCGCATCCGTCTGTTTGGTCGAGGCCGATGAAATCGGGTCCGGCGGGTCAGGGCGCAATGTGGGGCTTGCCAACGCAGGTCTGTGGCTGCCGCCCAGGGATATCAATGCCCAGCTTGGCGAAAAGGCTGGAAAGCGATTATCCCAAATTCTTGCCGAAGCACCGGATACGGTCTTCGGTCTGATCGAAGAATTCGGCATTGCCTGTGAGGCGGTTCGCAATGGAACCCTGCATTGTGCGCATGCGCCATCCGGGATGGGTGATCTTGAAAACCGCCATGCGCAGCTTGTGGAAACTGGTGCGCCGGTTCGCTTGTTGGGGCGTGACGAGGCGATGGCCCGCGTTGGCTCCGCACAGGTTCATGGTGCCCTGTTCGACCCCCGCGCGGGAACGATCCAGCCCCTTGCCTATGCCCGGGGACTGGCCCGTGCCGCCGTCGAATCCGGGGTCGCGTTGCACCAGAAATCTCCGGCAACCGCTATAGAGCGGGATGGCGATTTCTGGCGTGTGCGCACGCCCAAAGGATCGGTGAAGGCGCATGCGCTCCTTTTGGCAACCAATGCCTATATGAAGCCGGTCAAAGGAATGAAAACGCCCGATGTCGTGCCGGTGCATTTCTTCCAGGGCGCGACTGATCCTCTTGACCCGGCATTGCTGGACAAGATTCTGCCCGGCCAGGAAGGATGCTGGGATACCGCCCTCGTGATGTCTTCCTGGCGACGGGATGAGGCCGGTCGGCTGATTGTTGGCGCGATGGGACAGCTTGATCATTTTGCAGGCGCCTTCCATCGAAACTGGCTGCGGCGCAAGCTGGCGTCCATGTTCCCGGAGCTTGGCGGGGTGACGCTGCGGCAGATGTGGTATGGCCGTATCGGCATGACGCTGGAACATCTTCCCAAAATCCTGTCCATCGGTCCGAACGCAATGGCGTGCTTCGGTTATTCCGGGCGCGGCATCGGGCCGGGCACGGCGTTTGGCCAGCGCATGGCAAAGGCGTTGCTGGGCGGGCGCGCCGATGTGCTGCCGGTTTCGCCGGTTGAGGCACATGGCCTGCCCTTTGCCGGTATCCGGCAGGCCTATTACGAGACCGGGGCGACCCTGACGCATTTCGTGAAGGATCGCGGCGCAGGGTAGGGCTTCTGCCTTCCGGTGCGATATGTGCGTGTGAGACATGGGAGTTGTGCTGAAATTTCAGTCTAATCAAGCCTGGGAAAACGTGGCATGACCGCGTAGTCTGCCGCAGCGACAAAAAAGCTGGTTGGGGAGACGAGACATGAAGCACGACACAACATCCTTCTACATTGATGGTTCCTGGCGGGGCACTAGTGCGTCGCAACAGCGGATCGACGTTGAAAATCCCGCAACGCAGGAGATCATCGGCCAGGTCGCACAGGCGTCGGAAAGCGATGTGGACCAGGCGGTTGAGGCCGCACACCGGGCTTTTGAGACCTTCTCGCAAACCAGCCGGGAAGAGCGCCTGGCGTTGTTGGAACATGTGATCGAGGTCTACAAGGCGCGCCAGGATGAAGTGGCGTCGGTCATGTCGGCGGAAATGGGCGCGTCAATCACGACGGCACGTGAGGCGCAGGCGCCTGCCGGGCTGGGTCATCTGGAAGCAACTTATGAGGCGCTTAAAGCATTTGACTTTGAAGCGCCGGTCAACGCATCGAACCGGGTTTTCCGGGAGCCGATCGGCGTTTGTGCCTTCATCACGCCTTGGAACTGGCCGTTGAACCAGATTGCTGCCAAGGTTGCACCGGCGCTTGCGACGGGCTGTACCTGTGTCCTGAAACCTTCTGAGATGGCTCCCCTGTCGGCGCATCTTTTCGCGGAAATCCTCGATGAGGCCGGTGTTCCTGCCGGTGTGTTCAATCTTGTGGACGGCGATGGTCCCGGTGTCGGGGCCTATATGGCGCAACATCCGTTGGTGGATATGGTCTCCTTCACCGGGTCGACCCGCGCAGGGATTGAGGTTTCCAAACTTGCTGCGCCGACCGTGAAACGGGTGACCCTGGAACTGGGAGGGAAATCCCCCAACATTATTCTGGACGATGCGGATTTCGAGACTGCGGTTCGTAATGGCACACAGGCCTGCATGTATAACGTCGGCCAGTCCTGCGATGCGCCGACGCGGATGCTGGTCCCCCATGCGCGGATGGACGAGGCCGTTGAAATCGCGGCGCGTGCGGCGCAGGCACTGGTTACCGGTGATCCCTCCCGCAGTGATGTGGACAATGGCCCCATTGCCTATGGACGACAGTATGAGAAGGTCGTTTCGCTGATCCGGAAAGGGATCGAGGAAGGGGCGACTTTGGCCTGCGGTGGAGCCGACAAACCGGAAGGCTGTGAGGCCGGGTATTTCGTGAAGCCGACGGTCTTCGGGCATGTGACGCCGGAGATGACGGTTGCGGTGGAGGAAATCTTCGGGCCTGTGCTGTCCATCATCGGTTACGCCGATGAGGAAGAGGCGATCCGGATTGCCAATGATACGCCCTATGGCCTGGGTGCCTATGTCTCGTCTGGAAATCTGGATCGCGCCCGCCGCGTGGCGCGGCGAATTCGGTCCGGGCAGGTGACGCTCAACTCTGCGGAAGGGGATTATGAAACGCCGTTTGGCGGGTACAAACAGTCCGGCAACGGGCGCGAGGGCGGTGCTTATGGCCTGGAAGATTTCCTGGAAATCAAAGCTATCGTCGGGTGGAACTGAGTGACATAATCGCCGCCGTGACGGTGTTATAAAAAAGCTTGTGGGAGGTGATCATGACCGTTCAGCAAATGAAACCCCATCATCGGTCAAACATGCCCTTCTATGAGGAACGGGTGGACCTGGCCTGTGCTTTCCGCTGGACAGCGCGTCTGGACATGCATGAGGCGGTGGCGAACCATTTTTCGCTGGCCGTCAACGAGGATGGTACGCAGTTCCTTATGAACCCGAACCAGCGCCATTTCTCCCGCATCAAGGCAACCGACCTGCTATTGCTGGATGCCAATGACAAGGATGTCCTGGATCTGCCCGGCGCGCCTGATCCGACGGCCTGGGGGTTGCATGGTTCTATCCACCGGCATGTGAAACATGCCCGTTGCGTGATGCATATCCATTCAATCTATGCCACGGTTCTGGCCTGTCTTACAGACAGCAACCTGCCGCCGATCGACCAGAACACAGCGACCTTCTTCAACCGTTATGTGATTGATGAGGGCTTTGGCGGACTGGCCTTCGACGCGGAAGGGGAGCGTTGCGCAGGCATGCTGTCCGACCCGAAGGTCAAGACCATGATAATGGGCAACCACGGCGTGCTGGTGATTGGGGATTCGGTCGCGGATAGCTTCAACCGGCTCTATTACTTTGAGCGGGCGGCGGAGACCTATATCAAGGCACTGCAGACGGGACTGCCTTTACGGATTCTGTCTGATGAAATTGCGGAAAAGACCGCGAGGGAACTGGAAGAATACCCCGATCAGGCGGATAGTCACTTTAACGATCTGAAGGCAATTCTGGACGCGGAGGACCCCGGCTACAGGGACTAGGCGGGATTGTCCTTCATAATGGCTTCGACGCCGGTCGCCAGTTCCAGCAATTCGGCGGTAATCGCCTCCTGCCGGAGACTGCGTTCCCGGCGCTGAAGCTGTGTTAGCTTGTCTCCGGCATTGCGGTCGGCTGCCTGCATGACCTGAAGGCGTGCGCCGTTTTCGCTGGCGAGGGATTCCATGATCGCCTGGGTAATCTCGCCAAACAGATATTCCTCCGTCAACTGGCCGAGCAGATGCAGCGCATCCAGATGATGCAGGGGCGGCGAGGCGTCGCCCCGGCCCCGCAGAAGATCAGGATCAATTGGCAGGATCTGCTTTGCAACCACATCGTAACGCGCGCCCTTGTCATAGCGGGCGAAGATGATTTCCACCTCTACATGGTGGGCAAGTTTTTCAGTGATCTGCCGGGCCAGGTTGATCACGCCTCCAACGTGGGTTGCCATGGGATGGGACCAGGAGGGGGTCAGTTGATGTTCCTGCGCCAGTAATAGTCCGCGCTGCCCTATGATGCCGAGTTGCCTGTTGGCATCCAGACGGGACAGGGCCTTTTCAAGCAGACGGTCGTTGAAGGCACCGGTAAAGCCGTGGTCGGAACATACGACAATGACCAGTCCCGAGGAACCTGCGCCGGAAACAGGCGATGAGCCGGCGCTGTCGGGCAGCAGCCGCGCCCCATCGGCCAAGGCGGTCTCTACCGATGCGACATACTCACGAATGCCTTTCAGAGCCTTTTGCGCCTCCTGGACATGGGCGGCGGCCATCCCGCGCATGGCACGAAACAGGTCCCGCAGATCATGCAGGTTTTCCCGCCGGGCCTTGATCCGGGATAACTGTTCCATATCAGCCCTCCTGACCCCGGGCTGCGTCTGTGACCTCTTCCAGTAACAGATCCAGCGCGGACAGAAGGTCCGTCCGGTCCTGCTCACTTAACGCGCCGGATCGGTTCAGTCTGGATGCAATCCCCGCGCAATTCCGGTCAAGGTGATCGGCCAGCCGCTTCTTGATTTCTTCCACCTGTACCAACGGGACATCGTCGAGCTTGCCCGTCTTGATCAGCAGCAGCAGGGCAATTTGATGGATCAGCGACCGTGGGGCGAATTCCGGCTGCACAAGAATGGCGCGGATGCGCCGTCCGTGTTCAATGGTCCGTTTCGTCCGCTCATCGGCCATGGGACCAAATCGGGTGAAGACTTCCAGTTCCAGGAATTGCGCATAGTCCAGGCGCAGTTGCCCGGCCAGTTCCCGGATGGCGGGGAATTGCGTGTGGCCGCCAACGCGGGAGACGCTCAATCCCACATTGACGGCGGGCTTGAGACCTTCGTAGAACAGCTTGGGTTCCAGATAAATCTGGCCATCGGTGATTGAAATCAGGTTGGTCGGGATATAGCGGCTGAGGTCACCGTCCTGGGTTTCCGCAATGGGCAGGGCGGTCAGCGAGCCGCCGCCCAGTTCCGGTGACAACTTCGCCGCCCGTTCCAGAAGACGCGCATGAATGTAGAAGATATCACCGGGGTATGCCTCTCGACCCGGTGGTTTGCGCAACAGCAGGGAAAGCTGGCGATAGAGGATCGCATGTTTGGTCAGATCGTCGACAATGAGCAATACATCCCGGCCCCGATCCCGGAAATATTCGGCCATGCTGCAGGCGGCATAGGGGGTAACCCATTGGGCACCAGGTGGGGCGTCTGCCTCGCTCACCACGAAAATACAGCGCTCCGGCGCGCCGAATGTGCGAACCGCCTCAATCACCTGACTGACGGCGGAGGCTCTCTGGCCCACGGCGGCATAGACACAAATCACATCCGTGTCTTTCTGGTTGATCATCACGTCGACTGCCAGGGCAGTCTTGCCGGTCTTTCGGTCACCGATCAGTAATTCCCGTTGACCCCGGCCAATCGGGATCATGGCGTCGACGACCGTAACACCGGTCATCAGGGGGGATGTCACCAGATCGCGGTCAACAATCCCCGGTGCCGGACGTTCGATGGGAGTGGTGAGGTCTGCCGTGATTGCAGGGCCGCCATCGATGGGCTGTCCTACGGCGTTGACCACCCGGCCCAACAGGGCCTCGCCGACAGGAACCTCAATGATGGTTCCGGTGCCGAATACGCGGGTCCCGGCGCGAAGGCCGTCGCTTGCGCCCAGCATCACGCAACCGGTGCTGTTTTCGTCAACGCGGAAGGCCAGTCCCAGCGTGCCGTCCTCGAAACGGAGCAATTCGTCCTGGCGCGTCCAGGGCAGGCCGGTCACTTCTGCAACACCATCACCGATATGGGCGATGCTGCCGATATGGTCGACACGCGCCCGGGCCTGGAACCCGGACAGGCGATCGCGTGCCTGGGCCGTCCAGTCTTTCAGGCCATAGTCATCCGGCGTTTTGGTCACGCAAGCGGTCCTCTATCTGTCTCAACTGGTCCAACCAGGTGAAGCGAATGGTCGTGTTGGGCAGGCGCAGTTCTGCCCCGCCCAATATCCCGGAATCTGTACTGAATTCAGTGATGCCATCGACCGGGAGGCGGGTTCCCAGAACTTTCAACCAGTGTTGCTGTTCTTCCGCGGTTAGCTGATTGGCGGTCACGATGTGCAGTCGTGCGCCGTCAGTCGACAAGTCCTGCTGGAGCTTTTCCTGTGCGGCGGGGGCCATATCGGTGATGGCCTTGTCGAGATATTGCAACGCGACCTGGTTTATTGACTGGCCGTCGGTCTGCGCCAGAAGCTGTGCGGCGATCTCCACCGCGAGCCTGCCGGCTTCATCCCGGATTTTATTACTGGCGGCCCTGTGATCCTCGGCAATGTCGGCCTGTGCCTTGCCGATTATTGCATTCGCCTCCTGCTGTGCCTCGTCCAACAGCTTTTGCCGTTCGGCTTCCATGTCACGGCGGGTCTGGGCGAGCAGGCGATCACGCTCTTCCCGCAGGGCGGTTCTGTCTTCCTTGTAGCGCCGCTCGCTTTCGACAGCCTTTTGTTTGGCCGCGTCCGCCTCGGCAAAGGCCTGTTCCGCCAACTGCTTGCGCTTGGCGACGATCTCGCGCACCGGTCGGTACAGGAAGCGGTGCAGCAACCAGACAAGGATTAGAAAATTAATCGCCTGCAGGGCAAGCGTCCACCAGTCGATCTGCATGGGCT
Organism: Aestuariispira ectoiniformans; assembly: GCF_025136295.1. Taxonomy (GTDB): domain Bacteria; phylum Pseudomonadota; class Alphaproteobacteria; order UBA8366; family Aestuariispiraceae; genus Aestuariispira_A; species Aestuariispira_A ectoiniformans. The sequence goes on from NZ_CP062788.1 coordinate 2,022,013, forward strand.
ATCCGGTGAAGGGGTTCGCGTAAAGCAGCAGCAGGGCAATGACCAGGCAGTAGATCGCCATGGTCTCGATCATCGCCAGGCCAACGAATAGGGTGCGTGACAGGGTGCCTGCCGATTCCGGCTGGCGCGCAATCGCCTCCATGGCGGCAGCAATGGCCCGGCCCTCGGCAAGTGCGGGACCAATTGCGCCAAAGGAGACGGCGACCATCGCGCCGATGATGCTCCACATTTCAACAGTCATGGTAAATCCTCATATCGCTTCCTCTTTGCTGACGGCCGCGCCGATGAAGACGGCGGCGAGAACGGTGAAAATATAGGCCTGGATGATCCCGATCAGGATGCCCAACAAAAGGAAGGGGATCGGCAGGAAAAGCCCGGCCAGGAACACCACGATGGCAATCATGAATTCATGGCTCATCATGTTGCCGAACAACCGGATCATCAGGGAAAAGGTGCGGGTTACTTCCGACAGGATATTCAATGGCAACAAGATCGGGTTGGGTTTGATATAGCGGCCCAGATAAGGCAGAAACCCACGAGATCGGATGCCGAAAAAATGGACGGACAGAAAGACGATTGCGGCCAATGCTGCCGGGGTTTCCAGATGGCCGGTTGGCGGTTTGGTGCCGGGCAAAACAGCCGACAGATTGGCAAAGACCAGGAACAGGAAAAGGGTTCCCAGCAGGGGCAGGTAGGGAGACGGGTCGCGGCGGATGATCTCGCCGACCTGTTTCGACTGGGTCGTTGCAACGATTTCAAGGACGGTCTGTAACGGCCCGGCATTAATCTTCGGGCGGCGCAGCCCGATCCAGCAGATTATCGTCAGCACGGCCATGATCGCCCACGTGGTGAGGACGGCGCGGCTGATCGGGACCGGTCCCACCTGAAAAATGATGTCTATGCTGAGCGGATTTTTTTCCATCAGGCCTGTACCTTCACCCAATGAGTGACCGCGTAACGTCCCGCGAGAAAGCCGATCAGGGCCGCAAGCAAAGGTAATGCACCTTGCATGGCAATGCCTAGAAATGTCCCCACTGCCAGCGCCAGACGGCCAAAGTGAAGCAGGATCGCGATAGCGGGCCGGTCGCCGGAGACATGCATCTGCACGACCCGATAGAGGACGGAGAAATAGACCAGACCGGCGACAAGACCGGCCAGGGCATAGATGATGAATTCCGCGATCTGTTCCATGCTCATGCCTTGTTGATCCTTTTCCAGACGAGATAGGCCCCGACGGTCACCCCCAGGAAAATCAGCGCCCCGCTGAAAAAAATGCCGGTTTCAAATGTCCGGTCGAGCCAGCGCCCGGCGGCCACACCCAAAAGGGTGGGTACGACGATCAACCATCCGAACGACCCGATCATCGACAGGTTGGCCCACAGAGACCGCTCACCTTCCTTGTGCCAGGTCTCACGGCGCTTGCGGCGTAGTTGAACGGCGCGCTGCATCTCGTCCTTGTCGTGGTTGGGGGGTGGTCGTGTCATTGTTCCGCCTCTCCCGCTGTTTCCCAATACATGGGCGGACGGGGTTGCGGTACGGCCTGGCTGCGCGAGGTCAGGTAGCGCTGCAACTGCCGGATTGTTGCAAGATGCAGGCGGGTGGCGGAGGTGCGCGCCTCGTCTTCGGCGGCTACTTCTTCCCGGAAGCGTTCCAACACGGCCTTGCCCAGGCGCTTGAGACTTTCCTCGCCAACGGCATCGCGGGTGGCAACCTTTACCAGATTGCCGTCGTGGATGCTCAAAATCCCTCGCCGTACCGCGATATGGTGGTCCTGTCCGTGGCTGTCCTGCCAGGTAATGACCGAGACTGTCAGGGTTGTGAGGAAATCTGCATGGCCTGGTAATATGCCGAAAGCACCGGAAGTGTCCTCCGCCCGGATATGACAGGCGTCGTCGGTGTCCACAATTACGTCCAGGGGCGTTGAGACCAGCAACCTCATGTCTCCGCCTCCTTCTGCCGGGCGTCGTCCAGTGTTCCGATCATATAAAGCGAACTTTCCGACCAGTCGTCGGTCTCCCCTTCAAGGATGGCGCTGCATCCCGCCAGAGTGTCTTCAAGTTTTACAGTGACACCGGGGCGTCCGGTGAATTGCGATGTTATTTCAAAAGGCTGTGTGAGAAAGCGGACAAGCTTTCTGGCGCGGTTGACGGCCAGTCTGTCTGCTGCGCTTAATTCCTCCATTCCCAAGAGGGAGATGATCTCCTGTAATTCGCGGTAATGCTCGATCGAACGGCGAACCTCTTCGGCGATGTCGTAGTGGCGCTCACCGACGATCCGCGCATCAAGCATTACGGAGGTGGACGTCAGCGGGTCGATTGCGGGATAGAGGCCCTGGCTTGCCATGTCGCGGCTGAGCACGATGGCGGAATCCAGATGCGTGAAGGTCTCTGCCACGGCAGGGTCGGTGAAATCGTCGGCGGGGACATAGACCGCCTGGATAGACGTTACGGCAGCATCCTCGACGGAGGCGATCCTCTCCTCCAACTCGGCGATTTCGGTGGCGAGGGTTGGTTGATAGCCAACGCGTGAGGGGAGGCGGCCCAACAGGCCGGATACCTCGCTGCCCGCCTGGATAAATCGGAATATGTTGTCGACCAGAAACAGGACGTCTTTATGCTGCTGATCGCGGAAATATTCCGCCACGGCAAGGGCTGCGAGGCCGACACGCCAGCGCGCGCCGGGCGGTTCGTTCATCTGGCCGAAGACCAGGGCTGTCCGTTCCAGAACGCCAGATTTCTTCAGCTCCAGCCATAATTCATGTCCCTCGCGGGATCGCTCGCCGATACCGGCAAAAACAGAGATTCCGCCATATTTCTCGATTGTTGAATGGATGAGTTCCATGATCAGGACGGTCTTGCCCACGCCTGCGCCACCGAACATGGCCCCTTTGCCACCACGCGCCAGGGGGGCCAGAAGGTCGATCACCTTGATCCCGGTGAAAAAGGGGCTGCGTCCGCGCTTGAACTGCGAGATCGGCAACGGCTTTTGATGAATGGGACTGCGGGGACAATCATCCGGGAATGCGTCCAGATGATCGATAGGATCGCCAATCACATTGATCATACGGCCCAGTACCGCGTCGCCTGCAGGGATCTGGATCGAGCTGCCGAGATCACGTGCCGGGACCCCGCAAGACAATCCGGCCGTCTCCCGCAGGGCCACCGCGCGCACAATTTCGGGGCTTAAATGCTGGTGGACTTCCGCGATCAGCCGGTCGGGCAAGTCCCAGTTGATTTCCACGGCATTGTTGATCGGCGGTAACTGGCCGTCCGGAAAGCGGATATCCACCACAGAACCATCGACACGCGCGACAAGGCCGCCGGACATTGCGTCCTGCGATGCGGAATGCTCTGCTTTTTCTACCATGGTTGCCACATACCCTGTCCCTTGTTGCGTCTGGCGCTGAAAAATACAGGAATTACAGGCACAGCCAGCCTCACCAAACTGGCATGGTTACTCGGTCAACAGCATTGATATCGCTCAATATAATTCTACAGCTCACCAGTCGGTTATCCTAGAGGAAGATTGCTCCATGGTGCCTAATTGCGGGCGCTGCGGGGTTCCACCGGGCTGCCGTCTTCCACTTCCTCTCCCGGATAAAGGACGATCTGGTCGCCTTCCTTGAGCCCGGAAAGGACTTCGGCATGGCTTGTGTTGCGGTGGCCGATTTTAACGGGGGTGGCTTCGGCATGCCCGTCGACCACCTTGAAGACAGCCCATTCACGGTCCAGGCGGAACAGCGCGGATAGCGGCACACGCAGAACGTCGTCGCCGTGCCATATGACGATGCGGACCACCACCCGGTAGTTATGGCCCAGCCGTTCCCATCCGGCCTCACCGGGGACCGGATCAATGATGACATTGACCCGCTGTTCATCAATGCCGAGGGCGGAGACCTTGGTGAAACCCGTCGGTTCCACGCGGCGGACCACGCCGGAAAGCGAAGCACCGCCGCCCCATTCGTCCACCAGAACCTTGTCGCCCGCGCTGACCTTTACTGCATTATCGGACAGCAGGTCGACAACCACCTCCAGGTCCCGCGGGTCGCCGACCTCCACCAACGGGGTTCCGGCCGTCACAACGGATTCGCTTTCCTGTAACACGGCCAGGACTTCCCCGCTGACCGGCATGCGCAGGGACAGCACGCCGGTCTGGTTTCCGGCCTCAACAGTGGCAGGCGTCGCCGGGCCGACGAGAACCGCGCGGGCCGTTTCCAGCTCCGCCTCGCGGCGGGTAACCTCTGCCTTTGCGCTGGCAAGTGCCGCACGGGAGGAGCGGGCCTGTAGCTGTGCCCGGTCCAAGGCGGATTGTGAGACTGTATCGTTGCGTGCGAGGCGTTTGGCCCGTGTCAGTTCCGCAGCGGCGAAATCCACTTCGGCGGCGGATTTGGCGACTTCTGCACGGGCCAGTTCAACGGCGGCTTCCGCCGCGCGTATCTTTGCTTCTGCTTCCTTGAGGGCGCGGGCGTCCAGAAAATTGGGTTCGGTTGGCAGAAGATGCGCCAGGATTGTGTCATTGGCGATGACTTTGTCACCCACATCGGCCTCGATGCGCAGGACGCGGCCGGATACCGGGGCCGACAGGCGATAGACGTCGCGGACGCGCGTCTTGCCCTCGTCGTCGATGGTGACTGTCAGAGGCGCCCTGTCGATTTCTGCCATATCGACGGGGACGGGCTGGGGCAGGAAGGCATAGACCAGAAAGGCAGCAAGCCCCGTTACAAGGCCCGCGCCGATCGTGTTGCGGATGGTCTTGGTTGCCATGGTTGTCAGGTCCCCCTCATTCCCGTGTCTTGAGTACGGCGATCAGATCCAGTGTGCCTATGGCGCGAATGGCCCAGGCACCGGACAGAATAACCGCAATTGTTATGGTTAATGCACCAATGCCGTATGTGACGACGCTGATTACCGTGGGCATGGTGAAAAGGTCAGAGCTTAACGATGTCATGATGAACCAGGCCAGTCCGTACCCAATGGCAGCCCCCAACGGCAGGGCGGCAAAGGCAAGCAACGCGACTTCGCCCAGCAGGATGTAGCTGACCTCACCCTTCGTGAAGCCCAGCACCCGAAGGCTGGCAATTTCACGCCCCCGTTCGGCCAGGGTGACGCGGATACTGTTATAGACGACACCGATTGCAATCAGGCTGGCAAAGACGGTGTTGAAAAAGGTCATCGTGCCCAGGAATTCGTCCATCTGTTCCTGAAGGGAATTGCGGGCGGCCTGTTGTATGGTGACGGTGGCGACCGTCGGCATATCCGCCAGTTTGTCCACGATTTCATCACGGCGGCCACGGTCGACCGCCAGATAGGCCCCTGAAACACGCGGGCCTTCCTCCATCAACCGGTCCAGGGCGGAAAGCTCCATGAAGGCGGGCGCGCCGAAATAGGCGGTGCTGACGGAGGTAACGGGCAGGGTGGCGGTTACCCGTTTGCCTTCGGTTATGGAAACCGTGAGCAGGTCTCCCGGCTTGGCGTTCAGGTCATTCGCCAGGGCGTCGGACAGGACGATACCGTCCGGCGGTGGCTGGACAATCTCTTCCCGGCCATTCATCAACCTGCTGAGATCGGAATATTCCATGACCCCGATGATGCCTTCCTGCCGTTCAATCGCGCCATGGGCGATGCGCGTGGAGGCAACCCGGTAAGGCTCTGCCGCGACAACACCGGGGATCGTACGCAGTTCATACAGGATACGGGACCCTTGCGGATCGACGAAAGTAACCGTCAGGTCCTGTCGTGTCAGATGGCCATAGGTCACGGCCATGACATGGTCGATGGAATCCCAGCTTGATTGGGAGGCAACCCGAATTCCCATGGCCAGACCGATACCAAGGCAGGCGATGGCTGCCCGTAACGGCCATCTGCCCAGGTGACGTAAAATCATGCGGGTCGGCTGGTCGACGCCACGGCTGAGCATCCCGGTAAGGCTTCCGTTCATGCGTTGGTAATCGGTCGGCGGGGCGGGATGCATGGCCTCTGCCGGGCGCAGGCGTACGACGCGTATCAATGCGGCCAGGACACCCAATATACCGGCCAGCGAGCTGACCAGTGCGGAGGTGACATAGGGGAACAGGCCGGGCTTGAAGATCAAAAGCGGGAATGTGAAGAAATCGGCATACATCTCTGCAAGCCCGCGCCCCATCCAGGTGCCCGCAAACCAGCCGATGAAAACACCAAGCGCCACAATGCCCAGGGCTGTTTTCAGATAGTGGAGAAGCAGGTTCAGATTGCTGTAACCGACCGCCTTGAGAAGGCCTATCTGTACGCGTTCGGCTTGGACCATACGCATGATCGCCACATTCAACAGGAAAGACGCCACGGCGAGGAAAATCAGGGGAACAATGCGCGATAGCAGCTTTAGCTGGTCGATTTCATTACTGAGGAAACGGTTCGATATCTGGTCTTTGCGTCGGATGGTTTTCTGACCACCATAGTCGGCAAACAGATTGTCGAGGGCGGTGACGACGGAGTCTTCATTGGCATGCCAGGACAGATCGACGACAAGTTCGTTAAATGCCCCCTCGAGGCCATAGGCGTTTTCCAACGCCTTCCTGCCCATCCAGACCACCGCAAAGCGGCTGTTGTCGGGGACCAGTTCGCCCGGCGGAATAGGATAGACAAATTCCGGAGACAGGGCGAGGCCGACAATATGCAGATCCCGGCGCTTACCCTTCATGGTGACGGACAGGTAATCTCCGGGTCTCAGGTTATGGGCCAGGGCGAAACCCTGCAGCAGGATGGCGTCATCGGTACGGTCCGGGTCGGGCCAGCGCCCACTGGTCAGGTAAAGGTCGTTCAGGGCGGGGCGGCTGTGGACCGGGACGGAAAGCACGGTGCCGGACAGGCCGGGCAGGCCCCCGTCCGGCAGGTCCACCAGCAGGCTGCCATGAATGCGGCTTTCCGCCGTAGCAACACCGTCGAGCAGTGCCGCCTGGTCGGCGAGATAATTTGGTGCGCGGGTCATCGGCACGAAGAGATCCGCAAAGCGATAGCGTTCGTAATAGGCATTGCGGGTGAGGTCCAGGGTGTGGACCGCCCCGCGCATCATGACAAAAACAGCAACCCCGCAGGCGATCACCAGGGCAATGGCGACGACCTGACCGCGAAGCTGCCACAGCCGCCGCAGAATTTTCCGGTCCAATATGGCAAGAAAGCGCATCATTTTGCCTGTGCCTTACCACTGAATGTCAGCGGCATCTGCCTTCCGTTCGTTATGATCGATTTTTGTCACCTGACCGTCGACGAAACGAATGACGCGGTCGGCCATGGCGGCCACGCCTGCATTATGGGTAACAATCAGGACTGTTGTGCCGACTTCCCGGTTGACCGTTGCCAGTGCTTCCAGAACACCGATACCTGTGTCGCGGTCAAGGGCACCGGTCGGCTCGTCGCAAAGCAGGACCTGCGGTTGCTTTGCCAGTGCCCTGGCGATGGCGACGCGTTGCTGCTCCCCGCCGGAAAGCTGTGCCGGGAAATGGTCCAGGCGGTGCGACATGCCCACCAGGCCGAGGGCCTGTTCCGCAGGCATCGGGTCCGGGGCGATTTCCACCACCAGTTCCACGTTTTCCAGCGCCGTCAGGCCCGGCATCAGATTATAGAACTGAAAGACAAAACCGACATGGTTGCGTCGATAGCGGGTCAGGGCGGGGTCGGCCAGATGGGTAAGGTCCTGGTCTTCGTAGTAGACTGAGCCGGAAGAGGCGCTGTCCAGGCCGCCAATGATATTCAACAAGGTCGATTTGCCGCTGCCCGACGGGCCAAGCAGGACCAGGAATTCGCCACGCCGGACCGTCAGGCTGACCCCGCGAAGTGCGTGAACGGCTGCCCGCCCACTGCCATAGGTCTTGCTCAACTCCTTGATCTCAAAGGCAACAGGTTTGCTGGCCATGCCCCTTCCTTTTCTGAAATGGCCTGTCAGCATTATAGCCTCGGCCCGGCAAACACCGAACTCTTTTTACGGGAGGCGGTCCATGCCATAGATCAATAAGGGAACAATGTGGCTGTGGTATATCAGTATGCCTCTGTCATGCCATGGGGCGGATTGTGCTGTGTTTCCGGCATGTCGGCAACCACCACCTCTGTCGTAATCAGGAGGCCCGCGACAGAGGCCGCGTCCTGCAGCGCCAGTCGCATGACTTTCGTCGGGTCGATGATACCGGTGGTGATCATATTGCCGTAAGTTCCAGACTGGGCGTCAAAGCCGTAGTTTTCGTCATTCGTCTCCAGCAGACGGCCCACAACAACCGCGCCGTCGTAGCCGCCATTGCTGGCGATTGTTTGGCAGGGAGCCCTGATGGCGCGGCGGACAATTTCGATCCCGACCTGTTGATCCCGGTTGGCCGGGGCCAATGCACCCAGGGTGTTTATGCCGTAAAGAAGGGCCACGCCGCCGCCTGCGACGATGCCCTCCTCAACGGCGGCACGGGTTGCATGCATGGCGTCATCGACGCGGTCCTTGCGTTCCTTGACTTCGGTTTCCGTCGCCCCTCCGACACGAATGATCGCGACACCACCGGACAATTTCGCAAGGCGCTCCTGCAGTTTTTCACGATCATAATCGGAACTGGCCTGGTCAACCTGTGTGCGGATCTGTTTACAGCGGGCCTCGATATCCGCGCTGCGCCCGGAGCCGCCGATGATGGTGGTTTCATCCTTGGAGATCACCACCCGCTGGGCGGTGCCCAACATATCAATGGTCACATTTTCCAACTTGATACCAAGGTCTTCGGAGATGACTTCACCACCCGTCACGGTGGCGAGGTCCTGCAACATCGCTTTGCGGCGGTCGCCGAAACCGGGGGCCTTGACCGCAGACACCTTCAGTCCGCCCCGCAACCTGTTTACGACCAGGGTGGCAAGAACCTCAGTGTCGAGGTCTTCCACGATCATCAGGATCGGGCGACCGCTTTGGGCAATGGATTCCAGCAAGGGCACAAGGGTTTGTAGGCCGGTTACCTTCTTTTCGTGAAGCAGGATATAAGGTTCGTCCAGTTCACAAATCATCTTCTCTTCATTGGTCACGAAATAGGGCGACATATAGCCCCGGTCGAATTGCAGTCCCTCGACCACTTCCAGTTCGGTCTCGCGCGACTTTGCCTCCTCAATTGTGATAGCCCCTTCGTTGCCAACCTTTTCCATTGCCTCTGCCAGGATTTTACCTATTTCGGCCTCTCCATTGGCCGAAATGGTTCCCACCTGTGCGATTTCCGCGGATGTGGACACAGGTCGGGACCGACGTTTCAGGTCTTCCACAATCGCATCGACGGCGCTGTCGATCCCGCGTTTCAGGTCCATGGGGTTCATGCCCGCAACAATCGCCTTGATGCCTTCTTGGACAATAGCCTGGGCCAGGACCGTGGCGGTGGCGGTGCCGTCGCCGGCCAACTGGCTGGTTTTCACCGCGACCTCGCGCAGCATCTGGGCCCCCATATCTTCTATGATATCGGGCAGTTCGATTGACTTTGCGACCGTTACGCCATCCTTGCTGATACGCGGGCTGCCATAGCTGTGCCGGATCAGGACGTTCCGGCCTTTGGGCCCCAAGGTCGCCTTCACGGCATTCGCCATTATGTTGACACCGTGCAGCAGTTTTTCACGCGCTGTGCTGCTGAATCTCACGTCTGTTGCTGTCATGGCAACACCTTTGATGGATAGGAAATGCTGGAGACCTGATATTGTTCCGAAACTTGTGTGGTTGAGCACTAACCTGCATCAAGATTGCCAGTGTTTTGGCGCTATCCGACTGTCAAAACAGTGTTATTCTGAAGGCGAAGGTATACGGGGACTATGTAGGATGAGTTTGTTCCTAAAGCCATCGGACGACGTGCCGGCGTTGAAGCAGGGGCTGAGCAGAAGGCGGCTTCTTCAGGCTCTTCTGGTCGGTGGTCTATTGGCCCCATCGCCTGCCAGGGCGCAAGTGAGGGACGACATTATAGGGACATTGCGACGGCATACCGCCGTTGACACCGATACCTTTGTCGACCTCGCACGCAGGTTTGATCTGGGTTACACGGAGATGGTTGCGGCAAATCCCGACATTGACCCCTGGCTGCCGGAGGCGGGCAGTATCGTCCTGTTGCCGACTGCCCATATTCTGCCACATGCACGCAGACAGGGGATCGTCGTCAATCTGGCACAGCAACGCCTGTTTTATTTCACGGGGAATGACGCAAGCCCGGTGATCACCTATCCCGTTGGAATTGGCAGGCAGGCGCATGAGACCCTGCTGGGGAGAACGCACGTCGTTTTAAAGCGTCAGGCCCCCACTTGGATACCACCTGATTCAATACGTGAAGAAAAACCCTGGCTGCCCAGGGCAATCGGACCCGGCCCGGACAATCCACTGGGTGATTATGCCCTCAGTCTGGGGTGGGCGGGGTATGTGATCCATGGCACGAACCGGCCCTACAGCATTGGCCGACGGGTCAGCCATGGCTGTATCCGCCTCTATCCGGAAGATATTGAAAACCTGTTCAAGGCTGTTGATGTTGGCACATCTGTTGAGGTCGTCAACCAACCCGTTCTTGTCGGCTGGTCAGAGGGCAGGCTCTATCTCGAAGCTCACCCGACACAGGAACAGGCAGATGAACTGGCGCTGGGCGGCAAAATGACACCGGAAAAGGCAGACGATATCGCGGTCCTTCTTGCCGACGCGGTTGCAGGCCAGGCCTCCCGCATTGACTGGAACAAGGTCGATGAAACCATTCGGCAAAGGCGCGGCGTCCCGGTGCCTGTTCTACGGGGCTGATAGCAACCGGTTCGCCGCTACAGGAATGTGGCAGCCTGTCTTACCACTATTTCATCATCGACTTCTGGAACATACGGTCCATCTTTTCGTTGAGGCGGTCGACTTCCGCTCGCAACTCCTTGATCTGGCGCATGGCTTCATCGCTTGCCATCATGGCATCGGATGCTTTCTTCTCCGCAGACTTTGCCGTGTCCTGGGCCATGTTGGCCGTTTCCATGCTGGAATCGGATGACATCATGGAGTCTTCTTTTTGCTGGGAAGCACAGGCCCCCAGGGTCAACGCCAAAGCAAGCGCGCCCCATAGAGGCAACCGGGTCATCGTTTTAAGCATTGCTCTGCTCCTTCCTCATAGTATTCACACGCAGCGTGTTTTGCGTGGGCGCAACATTTCTCCACGTTGGAGGAAGTGGTTCTTGCTGAAACCTCCTGAAGTCGCGCTCACATGACTGTAGCGGTGAATGCGTCCCGCCCATACTAACACAGGTTAAGAAGTTGAATTTCCATTTGATGTTCATTGCTTCGTGATAATGCAGTGATCGGATGGATTATTCCATGAGCCGGACATCAGACAAGAATGTCGCCTTTATTGTCGACCATGACATCGATGTTGCTGTTGGCGATGCGGTTGTGAAAGGACGCCTGAAAGTGCCCCAAGGAGGTGGCGTTGCCGGGTCAAAGGGTTGCCGGGGAGTGTTACGCCGCCTGTCAGTCTGTCAGGTGATGTTTCCCGATGGGGATGACAGTACTGGCCTGCGGGCCTTCCGCACTTTCGCCCTCGGTGGAAACAAACCTGACGTCATCACCCTGGTGGAGAGCATCGAAGGAACCTTCGGCCACGCTGTTGCGGTGGAAATAAATCTCGCGGCCATCGCTGGACTGGATGAAGCCGTATCCGCGATCGGGGAAGAGGGTCCGGACATGGCCGTGTTCGGGGGTGTCATGGGTTTTTACCTTTCCCGCCATGACATTCGATGTGTCCTGCAATTGTCGGGTCGCCGCCTTGAATGCGTCCCGGATGGCGACATAGACATCTTCATGCGCCTTGTCTTTCCGTCCGGTGTGGGTGACATCCACGTTCCGGCCTTTGGGCAGGGCCATATGTACCGCAACGTGATATTCACGTCCTTTCCGGTGATGCTTGTGCGGGGCCTCGATCATGACCTGACAGGATTGTATCCGGTCAAAATACCGTTCCAGTCTGTCGACCTCTTCTTCTACACGTGCCCGCACGAAGCTGGAGGGTTCCATATTTCGAAAAATGATTTCGGTAGGCTGTTCCATGTTGAATATCTTTGCCTCCTATTTTTCTGTGGAACACGAGGTCACTGACTTTGAGAGACCAGTTTCCAGGACCCATCCGGCTGCTGACAGGCAATGCCATATCCATCGGCCATGTCGTCCCCGACGTGTATTGTCTGGCGATATTCGCGGCAGTATTGACCGTTGGTCGCCACGCCATCACGCGTTGGCGTGATGGAGCCGTAATGTCCGCTTTCGGGGTTGTTCCAGGTGATGGTTTCACCAATGTCGGCAACATGGGCCTTATGCGTGGCCTGATCGGCTTTGATACGGTCCAGCTCGTCCATGGATTTACCGATGTTGCTGCCCATCAGGGAGCCGACAAGAACGCCGATGCCGGTCATCGCGAGTTGGCCGCTGCCGCTGCCGAACTGTGCGCCGAGCAGCCCGCCGAGCACGGCGCCCGACAAACCGCCCACGGTCTGCTTGGGGCCATAGTCCGACGTGCAACCGGCAAGCGGTACCGCAAAACCGAGTGTGACTGTAAGGGCAATTGCAGGGAGTTTTTTCATGTCGATGTTCCAATACTGATTGCGCAGGAAAGCGACGTGCCTTTGGGGGAGCCGTTTCATCTCGTTTCACGTTAAGTCCGGATGAGATGCGCGCCTTAATCCAAATTAAGAGAAAGCGGTATTATGTGCGCAAAGCGCCTATGTGGGGGTGGCTTAACCTGCATCAGCGCCATGGACATGACGGCACAGGATAAAGGAGGGAGTGCGGCGAGCGACCGAATGGGGCGTATGCGGTCCGTTGCGGAGGCTATCTGTGCTATCCTAGTAATCGAAAAGATTTCGCTGAGGACTGAAAAATGTCTAGAGAAGAACTGGTACTGGACTTGTCCAAGATATGCTGGATTGCGGAAAAGGCGCGGGAGCTTGATGCCCAGTCAGAGGTGTCAGAGCCTGACTACGGGTCCAACGCGATTGATGACGGTTTTTTGCAGGTGCTGGAGGCCTATGAGGGCGATGCCACCTTTGACGAATTGAAATCCATTATTGATGACCTGAATTGGGACGAGCAATGCGAACTGGTGGCGCTGGCATGGATCGGGCGGGGGGATTACGGCCAGGACGAATGGTCGGATGCGCTGGACCGGGCGCGTGACGGCCACAATGACCATACCTCGCTGTATCTCCTGGGGATGCCGATGTTGAGCGATTTTCTGGATGAAGGGCTTGGGGCGTTTGGGCTGTCCTGCCGGGAATGAGCCGCAGCCGTCGTGGTGTTTTCGTGGCCACAGTAACAGTATGAGACCTGTTTGAGAGAGGACGTAACCGACCGACAAGGAGTGTCGCCATGCCACATATGCCTGACTTGGCGGATGGTGCCGATAAATGCCGCAGTCTCCCTGTATGAGATGAATATGTTCCAGGCCGATCCGGTCGCTATCGGATAGGCACCTCAGACTATGACCGGCATTCTGGACAAGTATCTTTGATACGGTTTTGACCGTTAGCCGATGATGAAGGGCGACGTTAGCATATCGACCATTTCCGGGACTTCACGGTTTTCCTCATCATGCCTGAGTTGTTCTTCATAATAGGCAAGAAAGCCCTGCATGACGTCACGCCTGCTGACAATGCCCAGAAATTCTCCTTCGTCGATGACGGGCAGATGGCGGTATCCGTGCTGCAGGAAGATACAGGCGATATTCGGCAGGGTTGTCTCGGGGCGGATACAAACAGGGTGAATGCGGGTCACCCGGCGGATCGGCGTGTCCGGTTTGCGATAGAACTCGGCGTTGAAAAAACACTCGATCACGTCTTTTTCGGACACAAAGCCAATCAGTTCCTTTTTGCCGTTGTTATCCCTCACAACCGGGGCGTTGGACTTCTGCTGTGCGAGCAGTCTGTTGGCGACTTTCTCCAGACTGTCGTTTTCTTCGATGACAATGCTGTCGGTTGTCATAAGGTCTGCTGCCGTCAGCCGGTTGGCATCCCATTTCATGATTTTGTCCTCCGGTCAGGCCCTTGATCGGTAATGCCAGGCCTATCAACGTGTTTTGGGTTTGATGGGGCGGACCTTACCGTCATCGACGGGCGAGTGCAGGTCCTCGGTCAACTTCTGCAGTTCTTCCGATTCCAGGGTCTCCTTGGAGAGAAGCTCTCTGGCGCAATGCGTCAGCACTTTACGGTTGCCGCGTAAAATGGTGATTGTGCGCGCGAAAATGCCGTCGATGATATGCCTGACAGCTTCGTCGATTTTTTGGGCGGTGGCGTCGCTATATTGCCGCTGTGTGGGCATCTGCTGCTGAAGCTCCAGAAACGTCGGGCGGTCACTGTCATAGCTTACAGACCCGAGGTCGGCATCCATGCCATAACGGGTAACCATACTGCGCGCGATTTCCGTCGCCTTGGCAAGGTCGTCTGCCGCCCCCGTCGATAGCTGCTCAAAGACCAGATATTCCGCCGCACGCCCGCCCAGAAGAACCGCGATCTTGTTCTCCAATTCGTCCCGGCTCATCAGGAAGCGGTCCTCTGTCGGCCTTTGAATGGTGTAGCCGAGCGCCCCGACGCCACGGGGAATAATCGAGACCTTGTGGACTTCATCCGTGCCGGGAAGGGCCATTGAAACCAGGGCGTGCCCCATTTCGTGATAGGCAACGACTTCGCGTTCATGTTTGTTCAGCAGACGGTTTTTCTTTTCAAGGCCGGCGACAATTCGTTCGATGGCACGCGTGAAGTCATCCATGGCGACTGCATTACCGCGTCGGCGGGTCGCCAGCAGGGCCGCCTCGTTTACAAGGTTGGCAAGGTCGGCGCCGCTGAAACCCGTTGTCAGGGCGGCCACCTGGTCCGGGTCAACATCCGGGGCGAGCGTTACCTTGCGGAGATGGACCTTGAGAATTTGCGCCCGTCCTTTCCGGTCGGGGCGGTCAACCAGAATCTGCCTGTCAAAACGACCGGCGCGCAGCAGGGCGGGGTCCAGGATTTCCGGCCGGTTTGTCGCCGCCAGAAGAACCAGGCCCTGACTTGGGTCGAAGCCGTCCAATTCACTAAGCAACTGGTTCAGTGTGTTTTCCCGCTCGTCATGTCCGCCTGAAACCGGGGCTATGCCCCTTGCACGACCGACCGCGTCCAGTTCGTCCACGAAGATGATGGCTGGTGCCTTGGCGCGGGCCTGTTCAAACAGGTCGCGCACGCGTGCCGCGCCGACCCCGACGAACATCTCTACGAATTCCGACCCGGAAATGGAAAAGAAGGGAACATTGGCTTCTCCCGCAACCGCGCGCGCCAGCAGGGTTTTCCCGGTGCCGGGTGGTCCCACCAACAGTATACCCTTGGGGATATGGGCACCCAGTTTGCCGTAGTCCTGAGGCGATTTCAGGAAGTCGATAATCTCCTGCAACTCTTCCTTGGCCTCATCGACACCGGCGACATCGTCAAAACCGACCTTTGTATCGGTCTCCACATAAATCTTGGCTTTGCTCTTGCCGATGGCGAAAAGGCCGCCCCCTTGCTGTGCCAGCATTTTCCGGAAAAAGAAGTACCACAGACCAAAGAAAAGCAGGACCGGCAATACCCAGGACAACAGGTTTGTCAGCCAGGTGCTTTCCACCGTCCCCCGGAATTCCACGCCGGACGCTTCAAGTCGTTTGGCAAGTTCGGGTTCAACGCGGGTTACGACAAAATCGGTCTTCCCATCTTTCGCCGTCACATACTGGCCGCGTATTGTGTCCTTGCTGACCGTCACATTAGCGACCTGACCGTCGTCCAGATATTGCGTGAACTGGCTATAGGGGATTTGTTCAACCTGCGCATTCTGGCTAACCAGGTTGTTGATCAGGACCACGATGAACATGGCCATGATGAAATACCAAATCGTCGCTTGTGTTTTACGATCCATGGCACGTATCGCCCTTCTCTTAGGAAGCCTAATATTGGCGCAGACAGGCCATTGTCGCATTGATCTGGGTTAGATGTTTCGAGAGGGACGCAAGGAGGGCGTATCTGAGTGTCCACAAACAATTGAGGAGGCGCGATACCTCCTCCCAGTTGTCAGGGGTGGTGGGGCTACGGGCTATTTCTTGCCGGCCTTTACCGCAATTTTCTGCGGTTTGTCCTTCTCCAGGCTTTCCTTGCTTTTGGGGATGTTGATTATAAGGAGGCCTTTGCTGAGCTTGGCCTCGATATGGTCGCGGTCAACACCATCCGGCAACGTGAAGCTGCGCTGGAAAGACTGATGGCTGCGTTCGCTCAGGTGATAATGTTTATCTTCTTCCTCTTTTTCTTCCTTGGTTTCTCCACGGACCGTCAATTGTCCGTTCGCAAGGGAGACTTCAATATCCTTCTCGGCATAGCCGGGCACTTCGATGTCAATTTCATAGCCACCGTTCTTTTCCACCAGGTCAGCGGCATGAAATTCCTTCCAGCCCAGCGTTGGCCAGCCGGACTCACGGTCCAGGTTGAACAGGCGCTGTCTCATGGGGGCTAGGGACATGAAATCACCAAACAACCGGTCCAGATCGTCCCGCATATGTGCGAAGGGGGATGACGGGGGTTCCGTCGGCTTGTGTACCGGAACAGACGACTGCTTGGGCATTTTATGAATCTCCAAAGTTGGTTATCTGTTGGGAAACACGATAGCCAAAGCGGAGAGGGCATGGATTAATCTGCATTAAGCCTGACGTTTGACGCGTCCGCGCAAATGCTCTCATAGGCGTTGATATCAAGATGCGCCATGCGTTGAAGGTCCATGGGCTGTTCAATCGTCAGCCATCCATCCTTGAGTGCCACAACATGCCTGTCCCGCAATTTTCGAAGCATCCTGTTGACATGGATGGATGTGAGGCCGGTGGATTCACCGATCATCTGCTGCGTGAGAGGCATCCTGATGCGGTCTCCGCTGCGTGCAGGACGCCTTCGAATGCGCAGGAACAGGTCAAGAACCGTAAAGGCAATGCGTTCCTCTGCGGAAAGGGAGGATATTGCGGTGAGACGCTGATGCAGTCTGTGATTTTCCTGCAGAATATAATGGAGAATGCGGTTGATTGCCGTCTGATCCTGCTTCTTTTCCAAATCGTCCAGCCTGCCGTTGTCCACGAACATCAAGACCGTGTCCGTTATGGCGTGGGCGGTGGAATCATAATGTTCCGACCGTGACATATGGACGCCGACAAGGTCGCCCTGCACCGCGAAGTCGACGATTTGCCGCCGCCCGTCCTCATATAAATGGTAGAGGCATATCCAGCCGCTTTCCAGTGAACAGAAACTCTGTGCCCTGTCGTCCTGGCGAAAGATATCGCTGCCACGCTGCCGGACGGCAACACCGGATGGCTGTGAGTCAAACTGCCTCCAGGGGGCGTTGGAAAAAAACGAACTGACTTGGGGGGAATGCCCCCCGGCCCGACACGTGGCGTCACCCATTTGCTTTAGCCCTGTTAGTTCATTAGTTAGATTGCGATCAGGTTAAATATGCGAGATCGAAATCTTGAAATCATTGATGCGTATCAAACGATAAGAAATATTATAAGTTTCCAATTATGTCAGAATTTTGAAATAAATAAAAATCCAAACCGTGAGGGAAACTGTTTGAAAATCAAATAATTACTGTATTTTTTGTGATGCCAATTAATATTAGTGTTTTGTGAAGCATATCGCAATCTGCGGACAGATGTCCAGTGATGCCGGAAGGCTGTTCAGGAAAGCTGGGTGCGGTAAAGGGGCGATTTGTTGAGAACCTCGGTCTTAGAGCAGGTCGGGATTTGCGGCGTTCTGCAATCGGGAAAGATATTTCAGCCAGGTAATTACTTCAGGAATGGGGCGGCCCTTTTCAATCTCGCTGATGATTTGGTCGCAGTATTGGTTCACATCGGTAATATGCGCGGCCAGTGCCTGTGAGACCGATAGGTCAATGTGTGCTGGTTTTTTGTCGGCTGCTTTGTTCAGGATTGTGCCGACAAGATTTCCCAAGTCCGTTTTCTTTTCAGTTTTCGCGAGGCTGCAAAGATTTGCGGCGCTTTGCATCAGGTTATCGAACAGGCGAGGCGGGTCGCTGGGTTGATTTGCTTCCACCTTTCCTGCGGCATCGGGCAAGGTCTGTTGTATAGAGTGGCGTTCCCGTCTGATGAAAGACAAATGCTTCAGTTCCTCTGCGGCAAGTCTTTCGGCGGTGTTGCAAATGGCCGCGTCTTCGCCATGCGCCGCGATATGGATGAAGAAGGAGAGCGCGCGTTTCTCGTTGTGCACAGCAAGGTCAAAAGCCTCCAGCGGTGTGAGGGTCCGGGGGCTGTGATCCTCGCGTTCCCATTCCTGAATGCCTCCGGCTTCTCCGGCGAGCGTATGTTTGGATTTTGTCGGTGACTGGCTTTTTCCTGTTTGGAAGCGTTCCACCGTTATGGCGTGCTTTTCCTCCTCTTCGGCAAGGCTGGAGAAGATTTCTGCCGCCTGCTCGTTGCCATATCGGGCCATTTCCGAGGCGAGATAGCGATATTGGATGGCGGCGTTATGCTCAATCTCGGCTGCGATGCAAAGCAGCTCATCGGGTGTTTCAAATCCTCTTATGCCTGAACCATTCAAGAAGAGGGGCATGCCACTTAAGTTCCCATGATAAGGCGTTGTGAAGAAAGAGCACTGATTGCCTGAATAATAGCCACTGCTGCGTGGTTAAAAAATGATCACGATCAACTCGTTCCCCTATCGTTCAGGCGGCCCTCGCGGTCTCATGGTCGCGGGAAACCCCGATCTTTATTCTGTGAGAAATGGAAAGGGCGGCTAAAAAGGCCGCCGGGCTTTTCATGTCCTCTAACTATCTTCCAATGCCGATGGTGGGCTTCGTTGACTTCTCAAAGGAATATTCTGATAATTAATCTGGTTGCCTGGGGGGGGATGGGTGGCATCAATGCCAAAGGACGGATTTTCGCCCGTTAGCGGGAAATTGCTGATGGGAAGTTTCTGCGCGACCCTGCTTTTTACCGCGCCTGCGATTGCTGAGAGCAACGCCGACCTCCTGCTGCCGGACCTGCAGCTTGATCAGCCCGCCGCTTTCGATAGCGATGACCTGCTGATTTTTTACGGTGGTGTGGGCTATTTGAGCAAACAGGCGCAACCCGCGCTGGCGGCAATTATTGAAAAGCGGGTCGGTGTAACCCCACAAAACCCGCTGGCTGTATCCGCTTTTCGGCAAGTCCGGGGACAAATACACAATCTGTCCAGCTATCCGGTCATTACCGGTGATGCGTCACTCAAGGAAGCTCTGGCCGGAAGCCTTGGTGTTTCCCCGGGAGAGATCGGGGCCGACACCATCGCCATGCAGCTTCGCGACGAGACGAATCTGGTTCTATCCTTCGTCGGTTCCTTTGAGGCCTATGTCCCCTTGGTCAAGGATACATCGCAGGGGCGCTTTGCCGACAAGCATTACATCGCGTCGGTGACTGCAACCCTGTCCCAGGCGGGAAGTGGGCGCATTGTTCTGGCCGCCCCAGCGCTTTCCGAGCTGGTTGTGCGTGAGAAATATACCAAGGCCGGTGAAGGAGAGGCGTTGCGGCTGCGGCGTTTTGCGAAGGTATACGAGGATGCAGTGGGCCAAGCCCACGAAAAGCTGCGTCATCTGAGCGGCAGGTTGGAGGGCGGCTATCCGGAGATGGATATTGTCACACGGGTGTCTATCAAGGACCCGGCAACGCGGGCGCTGTTCGGGTTTCGGCAGGTCGCTGACAACGCGCCCGGTGACCTATGCAGTGCTATGTCGCAATGTGCCGCGGATGACCAGACCTGTCATGCCATGACTGGCCTGCTGGCGCAGGGGGTGACAGAGCAACTGACGAAAGCCGGGCATGCAACCCTGCCTCCGGCCAGTTGGGCCGTCTGGGGCGAGAGCGCGCGCGAGCAGTTGAAAATGAATGCCAGCGTTTTGCGCATCAACGCCGCAGGGGGGCTGAGCCAGTTGGACAATCAACTGGCGCTGGTTCTGGCGCCTGCGCTGGCAGATCGTAAGGTGGATGTTACCCTGACCGGAATTTTGCAAAAGGACTTGGGCGGAAAGACAAAATACGTTTCCTATCGCGGCTATAAGGCTTACCTGAAGGCGGATTGGTCTGCGGCCCCCGGCAGTTGTTCCACCGCGATGCGTGAGGCAAAGGGCAGCTATGCCTATGTGAAGGATGCCGAACCGGTCAGCCAGATGCGCAGCGCAAAAGATAAGGGCACCGCGCCGACTGCGGACTATCAGCGGGGCTACGGTATTATTGCGGTCATGAATGCGATACAGGCGATGGCGAGACATGTTCACTGAGGTAATCAAATCCGGCGGCAAAGTCGCATCTGTTCTTTTTGCAGCATGCCTGTGGGCAGTTGCTGCGGACGCCGCTGTCGTGCCAATTGTCGCAACCGGTCTGGCCGATAACCGGGGGAATGATCAGCACTGCTATCAGGAAGCCGCACAGGATGCTGTGGCTCAGGCGCTGCGTCAGGCTATGTCGGGCATGACCGGGCGGGCACAGGCAGAAAGCGCCATTCCGACATTGCTGGCCGATCGAACGGTGCTCAAGTCCATCAAGCTGCGGAAGAAAAGCATGAATGCTTTGGGGCAATGTGAAGTGTCCCTTCGTGCGGTTATCGACCAAAGCCGACTGCAAGAGGTTGTGGAGGGCAAACTGGCGGCGTCGATCCAGGTTCATGATCGCCAACTGAGCCCGATCGGGGCGGTTATGCGTTTCCTTGTGGATGGCAAAGTCGCCGAAGATGCCGGTTTTGATACCAAGGAATCGTTAACGGCTCTGGGACAGGCGCTGCGCAAATACAATGTGGAACTGGTCAGCCTGGACCCGGTTGCAACGATCTTTGCCCGTCAGGAAATCCCGCAGTGGCAGGCGGTCACCGGTGACGTGCAAAGTGATGGTGCCGTGACCGGTGATTCCGCGCAGACAGCGCAATATGTACGTGAAGCAGTGCATCAGGCCTTGCAAATGTCCCTGAACGCGTTGGATCAGGCGGAACTGCAAAGCTTTGACCTGCTGCTCACCGGGCAGTCCGATGTGCGCTATATCGGTCGCGATCCGCAGGGGCCTGGACATGTGGCACAGGTTTCAAGCTATCTGGAACTGGTCGCGGTGAATGGTATGGGGACCGTTGCGACCACAACCAATACCGGCCTGCAGAAAGGTCCGACCAGAGAGGCAGCCATTCGCAAGGCGATGATCTACAGCCTTGAGGGCAATGCAACCGCGCTGGCGGCGCAAATCCGTAAAGCCGCTGCAAAGATGCAGGCCGAAGGGCAGATTTATAATGTTGTTGTGACCAATCTTACCAGCAACCGTAAGCAATTGAGACCTCTGATAAAGGGATTGCAGGTTGGTGGCGCCGTTTTGAAAAAGGGGCGCAGCGACGGGGATGATGTTTCCAAATTCAATATCGCTTACCGGGGGGATCTGGCCGGGTTGGAGGATTTGCTCGGTACGGTGCTGGATAGGTTGGCGGCGGATTATCCATCCGTCGACTATAAGATTAATGGAAACCTGATACAGGTTACGTTCTAGGATGGGGCGGCAGGGATGAAATATAAGGCAAAGATTGCAGTTTTACTGGGGGCTGTGCTGTTGACCAGCAGTTGTGTCAGCGGCAGGGCTCTGGTTGAGGAAACCCTGAATACAATGTCGGGCCGTGGAACTTTCGCCAATAAGTCCGCGGTGCAGACAGTTGTGGTGACCACAGGCCTGGTAAAGTCAGCGACGGCTGAATACCTGGACGGGCTGAAGGTTGCCTATTCTGCCCTGGACCTCAAGGAGGAGGGGGTGGAAAGAAAGCTGGAAGATCTGCGCCTTGTCGTTGCGGAGTCGGATGGCTTTTCGGGGGCGGCCAATGATTCCGCCCGCGCACTGGAAGAAAGCGACCAATATGCGCGGCGGCTGCAGGCGAAAATCCGCAACACCCGTATTGATGAATTGACGCCACAGGCCCGGGCCCAACTGGTCAAGGCAGGGGAGAAGTTCCAACTGGCCAATTACGTTCAGACCAAAGCCACGGCTGGTGCGGTTAGTCTGGCCTATCGTCTTGCCCAGACATCGGTGCGAGAGAAGACGCTGGCCGCCCTTTCGAGGGGCAATGTGTATGAAAACATGAATACACTTACCTCCATTCCCAGCACGGTTATGGCCTGGTCCACGAATATCAGCCGGTCGGAAGAAATTGTCGCTGTGATGCGCGAAACCAAGGATTTTGAAGAGGCTCTGGCGGCAAGGCGGGAGGTGATCAACAGACGGGGATCGCAAATTGTGGCCGTTCAGATGGACAATGATGATCCGTTTTAAGGGCTGCTTGCCAAAAAAGGCCCTTTGCCTTTCATTGCGCTGGTAGACGTGGTTTTTCAGGGGGAATTGGATGTTTGCCTTTCGTAATCTTGTCGTTGCTGCAGGACTTATGGCTGCAGGGCTCGCGGGTGGTTTTAGCAGCCCTGCCATGGCCCGGGCCGGTACCGGAATCCCGGTGATCGTCATGGGCGAGGATTCCGATCCGGCCAGTGTCAAACGGTCCAGCGATATTTATAAACGTGTTCTTGCCGCCCTCAAGGGCAGCATGCAGCGCTATGATTTTCGGATGGTGGATGAAGAATTTCTGGCGGCGGACCTGGGATGGAAAGTTCGCGATCGACGTCCGAAAGTCGAATTGGTGCAGGCGGCCAAACTGGCAAATAGTGCAGGGCGCGGAAATCTTCGTTCGCGGGCAATGGTCCTGTTCCGCATTCATGCAACGATCAAGAACCTCGGTTTCTCAAACAAGATTACGACCCGCGTGGATGGCGAGATTTATGACATTGCCAGCAATACCTTCCTCGACACCTTCGAGTTGGCCCCGGCGGCCTATCCGGCACCTGCGGATTGCAATTCCGTCTGCGTGAGCGAGGTCGTCGGCAAGAAGGCCCGCACCATTGCCATGAATCTGGGTGATGTGCTGGGTAAGAAACTGGCCTATCTGACCGAAGGCGGCCAGCAGCAGGCGTCTGCAGGTGGGGCCTCGAAATATGATCAGGGGCTGGTTACCGGCTATACTCTGGAAATGAATGCATTCGACACGCGTGAGGCCCTGACGATCGTCAGTGTCATGGCTGAGGAGTTTCCCGGCTACGTCTCCCATGATCTGCTGGAGAAAGGCTCTGTGGTTCGCAAATACGAATATTTGAGCCGTGCCCCGGCGGTCAAATTGGACGAATGGCTGACGATCCTGTTGACGGATATGGGGTTTGATATGGATCGCCAGATCAGTTTGCAGGTCAGTAACGGCAGGATCATTCTGGATAAGATCGTCAATACTGACGAGCGGCCCCGATCAGAGGATGAAACTGCGCGCTATAACTGATCGGACAGGATATATGTCTGTATCGCGGTCGGGACGATTTTTGTCCCGGCCGTTTGTTTTTTAAGGGGCTTGGCAGGCAGGGAGCCGGATGTATTGTGGGCGCTGTTATGTGGAGCTGCCAATAGGGAGAAACTGTCATGAGCCGGGAAACTTTGGGCCTGGGGGAAACCGTTCGGGATTATCTGCTGGACAAGGCCGTTCGGGAGCCGGATATCCTGCGCCGTCTTCGGGAGGAAACCGCAACCTTGTCGGGCGCGCAGATGCAGATTGCGCCGGAGCAGGGGGCTTTCATGACCATGTTGACCGAACTGCTGGCGCCGCGCCGTGCCGTTGAGATCGGCGTCTTTACCGGTTACAGCTCGCTCTGTGTCGCCATGGCCATGCCGGACGACGGGGCGCTCTATGCCCTTGACCGGAATGACGAAACTGCGGCGGTTGCACAACGCTATTGGCAGGAAGCAGGCGTGGCGGATCGTATCAGCCTACGGCTGGGAGATGGCGTAAGCAGCCTCAATGCCCTGATCGAGGAAGAGGGGGAAGGCACATTCGATCTGGCCTTTATCGATGCGGACAAGGGCAACTACGGGACCTATTTCGACGGATGCCTGCGCCTGTTGCGTCCGGGCGGTCTGATTATGGTGGATAACGTCCTGTGGAGTGGCCGTGTTGCGGACCCTGCCGATCAGGAAAACCTAACGAAAGCAATCCGGGCCTTCAACGACAAGGTCGCCCGGGATGAGCGCGTTTCCCTATGTATGGTTCCCATCGGCGATGGGGTGACCATGGCGCGCAAGCGTTAGATCAGTAAGACGCGTAGGACTTTTCTTCAAAAAACTCTGACTGCATGACCTCGTTGATGCGCCGCTTCACGGCGGCGCGTCGGTCATTTGTATGATAGACGGACCGGGCCAGCCTGACGAATCTGTCGCCAAATTCCCCGTCGCGTTCGCAATCACGGATATCATCTTCAATCGTCCAGAGTGTCTGATTGATATCCAGCAGCTCGGCCGCCAAACCGGAGAGTTCCTCCTGCTGCGATGAGGCCTCGTCCCGGACGGCGCAAAGGGCCTCATATTCCTTGCGGACGTTGCAAAGCGCGGCCTCGTCCTGAAGCTTTGCAAGCTTGATTTCCAGAATGGTGATCTTGTCGATCAATTCCCCCCAGGAGACGGGCACCGTTACAGACATTTGCCTTATTCCAATATGGTTGCGCGCTAGCAACGGCTAGCCTAGCTTGATTGGCGATAGCGCGCAAAAACTAAGTCGAGGGTATCCGCAATGATGTTTCGAGAGGCAAAATGAGCCAGACGTCGCCAGATGAGGGCATTTTGCGCCGTGTCGAGGCAGAGGCGGCGCGGTTGCAGGCCGCAGGCGCGGATAAAGAGGTGGCCCAGCTTTGCTTTCAGGGATTGAACCGGTTCGGTGACACGATTGGCTTGTTGACCCCCCTGGCGCAGACAGTCCTGAAACATGGGGATTTGACGCGGGCAGAGGGCTACCTCCGCCGGTTGCTGGCTTTGCAGCCTGAAAATGTCGATACACTGGCGATCCATGCCAATGTCCTGACTGCGCAGGAGCGGAATGAGGAAGCTGTTGCCGCACAATACCGCGTGCTGGACGTTGCCCCCGATCGTCAGGATACGCTGGTGAACCTCGGGATGCTGCTGGTCAAGATGCAGCGCGCCGAAGAGGCCCTGCCGTTTCTCCGGAAGGCCGCCGGTCATACGCCCGATGATTGTCTCGTGCATACATGGCTGGGCTATGCCTGTTCTGCCTTGGGCCGCCTGGAGGAGGCTATCGGCAGTTACGAGGTGGTCTATAATGATCCGCAACATGGTCCCGCCGTTTCAATCCCCCTTGCGATTGCCTATCGGGACAGCAGGCAACTGGACAAAGCCAATTCCGTTTTAGGGGATATTTTGACGCGCGAGCCGGGCAATGCAGTCGCCAGGTTCTCCCTGGCGCAGAACCAGTTGACGGTGGGGGATTTCAAGCAGGGCTTTGCCAATTATGAAAGCCGTTGGGATCGACCTGATGCCGGACGACCAGCCGTGCCCGGCCAGCTTTGGACCGGACAGCCGCTGGCGGGTAAGACGATCCTTGTCCATGACGAACAGGGCTTTGGGGATTGCATCCAGTTCAGCCGTTTCCTGAAGCCGCTTCAGGGGATGGGCGCACGGGTCCTGTTTCAGGTTCGCCCGAAATTGCGCGTTCTGATGCAAGAGGTAGAGGGTATCGACGCCTTTGTCGCGCCGGGCGAAGGAGAGGCGGACTATCATGTGGCGTTGATGAGCCTTCCTCTGCACCTCGGGGCGGAGGCTGACACAATTGCGGACGGGCCGTATTTGGCGATACCACCGGAAGCCCGTGAAAAATGGTCAGAAAGGCTGGGGCCCAAGTCGGGCCTGCGGGTCGGACTGGTCTGGCAGGGCGATCCCAGGTCGCAGGCGGAGGTCGGACGCTCCATAACGTTCAGTGTGTTGCGGCAGTTATTCGATCTGGACGGCTGTCAGTTTATCCTGCTGCAGAAGTTTCATGGTCGGGACGAGATCGTCGCAAGTGACCTTCCCGTCAATGTCCTGGACCTGGGGGAGGAAATCGACAATGGACCGGATGCCTTCGTGGATACCGCCGCGGTCATCTCAAACCTGGATATAATGGTTTCGTCAGATACCGCAGCGGCGCATTTGGCGGGGGCCATTGGCGTGCCTACATATATATTGTTGAAATATGCACCGGAATGGCGGTGGATGCTGGACCAGCCGGATAGTATTTGGTATCGCGACATGACCTTGCTTCGTCAAAATGAACGTGGCAATTGGCAAGACGTAATCGAGCGATTACACCGCATATTGCAGCAGAAGTCAGCCGGTGCGGATTAGTCGTTGCCGAGGCTACGTTGATTCGGGTCGAATCGCGATATCTTGTCTGTGACGTTATTGCTCTTGCCAGTATTTTGCCTTTGTCTGTTCGATAGGAAATTAGATTGAAAACCTCGCCGTACGCACGTCTTAAATCAACTGCGACTGTGACTGCCGCTATTGGTATTCTGCTGGCCCTGGCTGTTGGTTGCGGCAGTCCGATCCCGCGACCGGGACTTGAAGCCCGCCGTGCGGCAACGGATCTGGCGGCGTCAATTGACCCGAGGGTCGCATCCCAGGGCGCTGCGGGCCCGGATTTCAATCTGTTTGCAACGGTTTATCAGGTTGTTCAAAGCGACTATGTCCACCCCGTCGAAGGGCGGAGCCTTGTGCTGGCGGCAACCCAGGGCATTAAAAAGGAATTCCCCAAACCGGTTAAGGTCTCCGGGAAGGATCTGGACATTGCCGCGACCGAGGCAATGCTGTCGTCTCTGGACCCTTATAGTGTTTATATGAGCCCGGAAGACTTCCGTTCCTTCAATGAAGATACCCGTGGCGCTTTTGGCGGGTTGGGGATTGAAGTGACAAAGCGCAGTGGCCGTTTGACGGTGATTTCACCGATCGAGGGGACACCGGCGGATAAGGCCGGGCTGAAACCCGGCGATGTGATCACCCATGCCAACGGCGTGGCGATTGACCCCCTGGAATTGCGGGATGCGGTCCGGATGCTGCGGGGGCGCGTTGGCACCGCCGTTGAATTGCGGATTGAACGTGAAGGCAAGGAGCCGTTCACGGTCACGTTGACAAGGGACATTATCAAATCTCATCCGGTCCGTTGGCATCTGGAAGATACCGTCGGTTATATCCGGATCGTCAAATTCCAGGAAGATACTGCCGCCCAGGTGCGTGAGGCGGTTGAAGACATCGAGGCGCAACTCGGTGACCGGCTCGACGGCTTTGTCCTGGACCTGCGCAGCAATCCGGGCGGTTACCTTCAGGAGGCCGTGGGGGTATCGGATGTGTTTATGAGCGATGGTGTCATCGTATCCACCAAAGGACGCCGTGACAGCGATGTGCAGACGGCATCCGGTGGCGATCTTGCCCATGGCCTGCCTTTGGTTGTGTTGATCAACGGCGGCAGTGCCTCTGCATCGGAAATCGTCTCCGGCGCGTTGCAGGATAGTGGCCGCGGCATCCTGATTGGCGAACGCAGCTATGGCAAAGGCTCTGTCCAGCGGATATTTAACCTGAACCATGGCGACGGCCTGAAACTGACTACGGCCCTTTATTTCACCCCTTCAGGGCGTTCCGTGGAAGGTGGGATTGTACCGGATATGGTTGTTGAGCAGCCGGAAGGCGAGACCAAGGATATGCAGCTTCGCGAGGCGCTCAGCCTTGTGGTTGAACTGTCCGGCGGCCCGGAAGTCATCTGGGATGCCGGGGCCGCAGCAGAGTAACCGGGGCAGAGCATGACCGACGAGAAGGCCAGCTTGACGAATGTGAATGTAAGACTTGCTGTGGGGAAGGATTCCACGCTGCTGGCAGGTTATCTGCGCGCATTGGCTGAAGAAGAGCGGTCGGTTGAATTGGCCGAGGGGGAGGCGGATGAAAGCATCGCGCCTCCTGACGATCTTGTTCAGCGCCTGGAACAGCACGGCCCGGCGGGTGACAGTTATTTCCAGGCAGTGATTGTGGAAGTCGACGGAAGCCCGAAAGGAATGGCGATGTTCAGCCTGGCCTACGATGGCCTGTTGGCTGCGCCCTGCGTCTTTATGCGCCACATCTTTGTGGAAAAGGAAGCCCGCCGGAACAAGCTTGGCACCGCCATGATGGTGGCGCTGGCGCGGCTTTGCCTCAATCAGGGCTGGCCGCGGATCGACTGGCAGGTGAGGCGTCTGGATTTTAACGCCCGTCCATTCTTCGACGGGCTATGTGCGGATGGCTTCAAGCTGCACCGGTTATGTTACCGGGCAGACGGACAGGCCCTGGCGTCAATCGCAAACCTGCCCGTCTAGGCCAGGAACAGGCTAGGCCAGTTTCTTGATCGCCGGAAGTTGATCCAACTCCCGTGCAACGTCATCTTTACTGGGAATCGTATTCTGGCTGCCTTTTGTCCGGCAGGTAATGCCGCTTGTGACTGCGGCCCAGCGCAGGGCTTCGTCGATGGGGCGGCCCTGATCCAGATTGGCGGCCAGCGTGCCGGCAAAGGCATCGCCCGCACCGGTGCTGTCTACGGGAGAGATCGGCAAGGCCGGAACCGACCAGGCCCCGTCAGGGCCACAGCAGAGTGCCCCCGCACCGCCCATTGTCAGGATACAGGTCAGGTCATATCGTTCGGACATGGCCCGGGGCAGGCGGGTCGGGGTGGGTTCGTCCATGCCGACATTGCGTGCGACGGCCTGACCTTCCAACTCGTTGAACAGCAGGATATCGACCTTTTCCAGGATATTCTCCGGAACGATACCCGCCGGGGCGACGCTGAGCATGGTCTTGGTGCCCCTTGCATGGGCGCGCTCGATCAGGGCCCAGTTCTGCTTGGGGTCGATCTCCATTTGCAGCAGCAGATAATGATCTTTGGTCAGGGCGCTGTCCGGCACATCCCTGGCATTGACCTGCATATTCGCGCCGGACGCCACCACGATTTCATTCTCGCCACTGGCATCGACCCAAATGGTCGCGCAACCGGTGGGGTGCTCCCCATGCACGACGCCTGACAAGTCTACGCCGTTTTCGTCCAGAAGGCGCAGGGCCTCTGTTGCGAAACCGTCATCGCCGACCTGGCCAAACATATGGGTTTGTGATCCCGCCAGAGCGGTGGCACAGGCCTGGTTGGCCCCTTTGCCGCCGGGGATCATCAGGTAGTCGTGCCCAAGCACCGTTTCTCCCGGTTCAGGCAACGTGTCCACGGGCATGACAATGTCGAGGTTGATGGAGCCGAATACCGTAATCATGATGTTCCCCACAGACTGGTGTCGCGATTTTATTTTGCCGGGGATAGTAGGCCGGATTCGGGGCAGGGGAAAGAAAAGAGGCTTTCCGGTGAAAAAATATCGCGATTGCGGGTTGCGCAAAAAGCGACGTTGAAGCCGGTCTCATGTTGAAATGTGATCACAAGTCTTGTCGGCACTTCACAGCCTGTATAGAGTGGGAAACGGTTCCGGGAGAGCCTCAAGCCTGCCGGAGAAAAACTATAACTCATATTTCATTCTAGTCTGGGAGACCGGATATGTCGGACGTCGGAAATTCACCTGCCAGCCGTGACATCGCTTATGTGATGCACCCCTATACGAACCAGGAAAAGCATAAGGAAGTCGGCCCTTTGATCCTTGAAAAGGGCGAAGGCGTCTGGGTGACGGATGATAGCGGCAAACGCTATATCGAAGGCATGGCCGGTCTGTGGTGCACGTCTTTGGGCTATGGCGAGCAGCGCCTGATTGATGCGGCGGTCAAACAGTTTCATGACCTGCCTTATTCGCATCTCTTCGCGCATAAAAGCACGCATCCCGCCATCGATCTGGCGGAACGTCTTGTGAAGATGGCACCGGGCGACATGGCCCAGGCCTTTTTCAACAACTCCGGTTCCGAGGCCAACGACACGGTCGTCAAGATCGTCTGGTACTACAATAATGCGCTGGGCCGTCCGAATAAGAAGAAGATCATTGCCCGCACCAAAGGCTATCACGGTGTGACGGTTGCTGCGGCCAGCATGACGGGGTTGCCGGCGAACCATATCGACTTCGATCTGCCGATTGACGGTATCCTGCATACGGATTGTCCGCATTACTACCGGTTCGGCCGGAAGGAGGAAAGCGAAGAGGCGTTCGCAACCCGCATGGTGGAAAGCCTCGAACAGATGATCCTGGACGAGGGTCCGGATACGGTCGCGGCCTTCATTGCAGAGCCGATCATGGGGGCTGGTGGCGTGATTGTGCCGCCCAAGACCTATTTCGAAAAAGTCCTGGCGGTCCTGAAGAAATACGACATCCTGATGGTTGCCGATGAAGTGATCTGCGGCTTTGGCCGTACCGGAAAGATGTTCGGCTGTGAGCAGTTCGGTATTGAACCGGACATCATGTCAGTGGCAAAGGCCTTGTCTTCGGCATATCTGCCCATTTCCGCGACGCTGGTGAACAGCAAGGTTGCCGATGTCGTGACGAAAAATTCCGGCAAGATCGGCACCTTCGGCCACGGCTACACCTATTCCGGCCATCCCGTCGCCGCGGCCGTTGCGGTGGAAACCCTCAAGATCTATGAGGAACGCGATATCCTGTCGCATGTGAATGCCGTTGCACCGCATCTGCAGGACGGCCTGCGCAAACTGGCGGATCACCCGTTGGTCGGCGAAGTTCGGGGGATGGGGCTGATCGGCGCGGTCGAACTGGTTGCCAATAAAGACACGCGTGAAAACTTCGATCCGAAACTGGGCGTTGCCGCACAGCTTGTCGCCCGGGCGCAGGAACATGGCGTAATCCTGCGGGCCATGATGGGAGATGCCATTGCATTCTCTCCCCCGCTGGTGATTACCGGCGAGGAATTGGATATGGTCGTGGACGGCTTTACCAAGGCCCTGGAAGAAACCGCCGAGTGGCTGAAGACGGAAGGCCACTGGAAAGGTTGAGCCTGACAGTCAGGTTTGGGGGGTTAAGGGGGCGCGTCAATGCGCCTCCTTGCTTTTTGAGTGCCCGTGGGAATATTGACATGGAACAAGGATCAAGACCAAGCGGGTCTGTTAGGCTCTGCCCGCTCGGATGAAATGAGGGCCTAGAGCATAAAGTCTGTTGATTGTCGCGATGTTGCGGTAAAATTCCGGCAAAGAACAGGCTGACAGGTCGATTAATTGGATGGGATTGCCCGATGGACTACGATAATTTCTTTGCTGATCGACTGGGTGCGATCAAGGATGAAGGACGGTACCGTATCTTTGCGGAGCTGGAGCGTAGCGTCGGCGCATTCCCGATGGCGAACTGGTATCCCGAGCCGGAAGCGCCCGCAATCGAGGGGATCACCGTCTGGTGTTCCAATGACTATCTCGGAATGGGTCAGAATCCCCGGGTGATCGAGGCGATGAAAACGGCGCTGGACACATGCGGCGCGGGGGCGGGCGGTACCCGGAATATCTCTGGCACCAACCATTACCATGTCCTCCTGGAGCGTGAACTGGCCGACCTTCATAACAAGGAAGCGGCGCTTATCTTCACATCCGGCTATGTTGCGAACCTGACCACCCTGATGACCCTGGGCCGGGAAATCGACAACTGCATTCTCTATTCCGATGAGCTGAACCACAACTCGATGATCGAGGGGATTCGCCAGTCCCGCGCGCAAAAGCGCATCTGGAAGCATAATGACGTGGCAGACCTGGAACGCCTGTTGAGCCAGGATGACCCGGAAGTTCCAAAGATCGTGATTTTTGAATCCGTCTATTCGATGGATGGCGATATCGCGCCTCTGGCCGATATCATTGCCGTTGCCAAGAAATACAACGCCATGACCTTCCTGGATGAAGTTCACGCGGTAGGGATGTATGGCGAACACGGCGCCGGTGTGGCCGAACGCGACGGTGTCATGGACGATATCGACATTATCCAGGGAACCCTGGGCAAGGCATTTGGCGTTATCGGCGGCTATATCGCGGCCAAGAAGGATGTCGTTGATTTTATCCGTTCCTTCGGTGCGGGCTTTATCTTTACGACAGCCCTGCCGCCGACCGTTGCTGCCGGGGCATTGGAAAGTGTCCGGATTTTGAAGGATGATGATCTGATCCGTCAGCGCCATCAGCAGCGCGCGGCAACCCTGAAACGCAAGTTGAAGGCGGCGGGCTTCCCCGTGATGCCCAGTGTCTGCCACATCGTGCCGCTTCTGGTTGGTGATCCGGTGGCCTGCAAGCAGGTGACGGATTTGCTGATGGACCGCCATAAAATCTATGTGCAACCGATCAACTATCCGACCGTTCCAAGAGGGACGGAGCGGATTCGTCTGACACCGTCGCCTATTCATGACGATGAAAAGATGGATGTTCTGGTGGATGCGCTTTGTGACGTCTGGGATGTGTTGAGCCTGAAACGCGCGGCCTGATCTTCCAGTACTTCGCATCAACCCCAAATCCAAAAGAGCTTTGCCTGACGGGCGAAGCTCTTTTTTTTGTTCGGGCCGAAGGTTCATTTCCTGTCAAATGCTAGTTATAGAATTTTTTGCTGAAAAAACTATTTGCTGTCGAATTTTTTTCGGCAAAAGCTGTCTAAAATGTTGAGAAATAAAATTCTGCCCGGTTGACCCAAAGAGACCGAAACTTATACTAAACATCGGTGTTGGCGCATTTGCCGCTGTGGGATGACGCAAAGACTTAAGCGCTTGTCGCATTTTTGTCGAAATATGTCGTCCCAAGTTACAAGTGTGTTGCCGGAATGATAAAAATAACAGAATGAGCCTTCACATCGTTTTTGACGTGCGGTAGGCTGAAAAAACAAAAAAAAGAAAACGGGGCGGTAAAAAATTGCCCCAACACAGGGAGCTAGCAGTGTTAGGTCGGGTGCGATTCACGAACCACCAGTTTCTTCAATTAAAAATTAGTTTATTGCTAACTAATATCCTGCCGAACAGGGGTAAATAAGAGTTCATGTCTGATTCATCTGAAAATATTGTTGTATTTGATGGCGTCCAAAAGAGCTACGACGGCGAAAACTTGGTGGTCAAGGATCTGAACCTCGATGTGCGCCGGGGTGAATTCCTGACTATGCTTGGCCCGTCGGGTTCCGGCAAAACGACCGTGCTGATGATGTTGGCCGGCTTCGAGGTCCCAACCTACGGTCAGATTTTGCTGAACGGCGACCCCATCAATACAGTGCCGCCGCACAAACGCGGTATCGGGATGGTTTTCCAGAACTATGCCTTGTTCCCCCATATGACTGTTGCGGAAAACCTCGCTTTTCCGTTGACGGTGCGTGGGTTCTCAAAGGCCGATGCGGGAGACAAGGTCAAGAAGGCGCTGGAAATGGTGCGCTTGCCGGAATTCGGCAATCGTCGTCCTGCGCAGCTTTCCGGTGGTCAGCAGCAGCGTGTCGCCGTGGCGCGCGCGCTGGTGTTCGAACCGGACCTGGTCCTCATGGACGAACCGCTTGGCGCGCTGGATAAAAACCTGCGCGAGGAAATGCAGTACGAGATCAAGCATATTCATGAATCGCTCGGGGTCAGCATGGTCTATGTGACCCATGACCAGTCCGAAGCCCTGACCATGTCCAGCCGTATTGCAGTCTTTGAGGATGGCATTATTCAGCAGCTCGCCGCACCGGATGAGTTGTATGAGCGTCCGGAAAATGCGTTTGTCGCCGCCTTTATCGGTGAAAACAACCGCCTGACGGGTGAAGTCAAAGAGGAAAACGACGACTTCTGCATGGTCAACCTCGATGGCGGTGGCGGTGTCGTCAAAGCCCTGAAGGTCAATGTGGATGGCGTTGGTTCCCGCACGACCCTGTCGCTGCGTCCGGAGCGTGTGACGGTCAACCCTGGTGAGGGTGTGGCGCCGAACCGCTGCCCAGCCAAGGTTCAGGAACTGATCTATCTGGGCGACCATATTCGGACCCGCGTATCGGTTTCGGGCAATGATGATTTCGTTGTGAAAATCCCGAATGCTTCCGGTCACGCGAGCCTGAAGGTCGGCGAAGAAGTTACCCTTGGCTGGGAAGCCGAGGATTGTCGAGCACTGGACGCATAAGCATCCGGTGCTGCACGAATTGCCGCAAAGCAGTTTCCTGGCGGAAAAAAAATATCAAGCCGTGAGGAAGGGTAACCAACTGCTTTGCGATTGAAGGATCGCGATCCTCTGCGGGAGGACGTGAAGAACTAAACTTACTAGGAGAGGCTTACGAATGAAAAAGGCAATTTTGAAGTCCGCACTGACTGCCGGTGTTGCGCTGTCCGTTATGGGTAGTGTCGCCGCGCAGGCAGAGGACCTGGTCGTGGTTTCCTGGGGTGGCGCATATGAAATGAGTCAGAAACGCGCTTACTCCGAGCCATATATGAAAGAGCATCCGGGCACGAACATCATCTTCGAAAACAAGGCACAGACCGCTCTGTCCGGTCTGCGTGCTCAGGTCGAAGCTGGCAACGTTGTTTGGGATCTGGTCGACATGCTGCCGTCCGAAGCGATCATCGCTTGTGACGAAGGCCTGATCGAGCCGCTGGATCACGACAACCTCTTTGCCAAATCCCCGGACGGCAAAATGCCGAGCGAAGACTTCATCAAAGGCTCTCTGAGCGAGTGCTTTGTTCCGGAAATCGTCTATTCCACGCTGATCGGTTACAACACCGAAATGTTCGACGGTAAAATGCCGTCCACCATGGCCGACGTTTTCGACGTGAAGAACTTCCCGGGCAAACGCGCCCTGCAGAAAAAGCCGATCAACAACCTGGAATGGGCTCTGGTCGCAGACGGTGTTGATCCGAAGAAGGTCTATGACGTTCTGTCCACGCCGGAAGGTGTTGACCGTGCTTTCGCCAAACTGGACACGATCAAGAACGATGTGATCTGGTGGGAAGAAGGCGCACAGGCTCCGCAGCTTCTGGCCGACAAGGAAGTGGCTTTCGCTTCCGGCTATAACGGTCGTATGTTCAACGCCATGGTCGTTGAAAAACAGCCGTTCAAGCTGATCTGGGACGGGCAGGTCTTCGAACTGGACGGTTGGGTTGTGCCGAAAGGCAAGCTGGACAAGATCAAGGACTTCCTGGTCTATGCCACCGACACCCAGCGTCTGGCTGACCAGGCCAAATACATCTCCTATGGTCCGGCTCGCGCCAGCTCCGCGGCAATGGTTTCCACGCATGCCGATACCGGCATCGACATGAAACCGCATATGCCGACCTACGGCCCGAACTTTGCTCACGCCATTCCGAAGAATGACGAGTTCTGGGCAGACCACCTGGACGAACTGACCGAGCGTTTCAACGCTTGGTTGGCTAGCTAAGGTCAGAATTGGATTGCGGGGCACTATTATGTGCCCCGCACTACCATTTATTCTTTCGTAAATTTTTACGTATTCTGACCAATATCCAGGTCTTGTATTAGAAGGAGAGCGCCCGTGGCCCAAGTGGACACTGTGGATAGCCCGATGACGACGGCGGATGGAATGCCGCTCAAGGCGAGCCTTCGTCGTGCTGAAAGGCGTAACCAGATCAAAGCTGTGACGCTTGTTCTGCCTCTTTTCGTCTTTCTCGTGGTGAGCTTCCTGCTTCCCATTGGGGATATGCTGTTCCGGAGTGTCGAGAACAGCGAAGTTGTTGAATATTTGCCGAACACCATTGAGGCTATTCAGGAGTGGGACGGTGAAGGCGTGCCTTCCGAGCCTGTTTATGCTGCAATGTTCGAAGACCTCAAAGCGGGACGCGAAGCCCATACGATTGGCCGCGTTGGCTCCCGGTTGAACTATGAAATGGGCGGCGCACGCAGCTTGATCACGCGCTCGGCCCGTAAGGTGAAACGTCTTGAAGGACCTCCTTATAAGGACGGTCTTATCGGCTTGGACAAGCGTTGGGGTGACCAGGAAATCTGGCGGGTCATCAAACGCGAATCCGGTGCCTATACGTTGAGCTATTTCCTTTCTGCGCTTGATATGACCTACAACGATGCAGGGGATATCATCTCGAAACCGGACGAACAGAGCATTTACGTTGATCTGTTCTACCGGACATTCTGGATGAGTGGCGCAATTACGCTGCTATGCCTCTTGTTTGGATACCCGGTATCGTTTCTGCTGGCGACGTTGCCGTTGCGGCATTCCAACCTGCTGATGATCCTGGTGCTGCTGCCGTTCTGGACGTCCCTCTTGGTTCGTACCACTACCTGGATTGCCATCCTGCAATCGCAGGGCGTGTTGAACGATATCTTCGTGGCCATTGGCCTGATCGATGACGACAACCGTCTCCAGATGATCCATAACCAGACCGGTACGTTGATCGCGATGACGCATATTCTGCTGCCATTCATGATCTTGCCGCTTTACAGTGTGATGAAAACGATTCCGCCGTCGTATATGCGTGCGGCCCGTTCTCTCGGCGCTACGCCATGGACAGCCTTCTGGAAGGTTTATGTACCGCAGACCCTGTCCGGTATCGGGGCAGGTGGCATCCTGGTCTTCATCCTGTCCATCGGTTACTACATCACGCCGGCGTTGGTTGGCGGTCAGACCGGTCGCTTCATTACCAACTTCATCGCCTACCACATGAATGTCTCCCTGAACTGGGGCCTGGCGGCCGCGATCGGGTCCATTCTGCTGGGGATCGTGTTGGTCTTCTACCTCCTGTACAACCGTGTCGTCGGCATCGACAATATGAAGTTGGGATAAGACAATGGCAGTACCTGTTCATGCATCACCGCTGGAACGTGTATGGTATTACACCTTCCGCGTCATCTGTGCCCTTATCTTCCTGTTCCTTGTCGGGCCGTTGCTGGTGATTATTCCTCTGTCCTTCAATGCAGAGCCGTATTTCACCTTCACGTCGGGCATGCTGCATCTGGATCCCGCAGCCTATTCCCTTCGGTGGTATAATGATTTCCTGGAGTCGACACGCTGGATGTCGTCGATTGAGAATAGTTTTATCATCGCAATCGCTTCGACGATCCTGTCGACCACGTTGGGTACTGTTGCCGCGCTTGGCCTTTCCAGTCGGTTCATGCCCTTCAAGAACCTGATTATGGGCTTGCTCATCTCGCCGATGATCGTGCCGCTGATTATTTCTGCGGCTGGCATGTTCTTCTTCTATTCGAAGATCGGCCTGGCGCAAACCTACGCAGGCGTGATCCTGGCGCATACGGCTCTGGGCCTTCCCTTTGTGATCATCACGGTGACGGCGACGCTGACCGGCTTTGACCAGAGCCTGACGCGGGCCGCGGCCAGCCTGGGGTCTCACCCGACGAACACATTTTTCAAAGTTATCCTGCCGTTGGTAACGCCCGGTGTTGTCTCCGGTGCTCTGTTTGCCTTCATCACAAGCTTTGACGAAGTTGTCGTGATCCTGTTCCTGTCCGGTCCGCAACAGCGTACGGTGCCGATCCAGATGTGGTCGGGTATTCGCGAATCGATCAGCCCGACCATCTTGGCGGTGGCGACTTTGCTGGTTCTGATTTCCGTGTGCCTGCTGACCACGCTGGAACTGCTGCGTCGACGTAGTGAGCGTATTCGTGGCATGTCACCGGGCTAAGCCTGGTGCAGATAAACCAGAGATGAAGGCGGGCCATTGGCCCGCCTCAGACTGCTGACAAAGGTCAGGCGTCAAAAAATCAAGCAAGATTCCCTGAACGTTCCAGAGTCAGAGGGTGAACAAACAGGAATCAAATGCCCAATTTCCACCATGAGAAAACCCCCTGCTCAAAAAACAGGGGGTTTTTCATCAATCTGAGGCGGGCCATTGGCCCGCCTTTTCTTGTTTTGGGGTGGGGATTTGAAATGAAATTCTATTTTGTTGCGAATGGATCGCAATAGGTCTTTTATCCTCGGGCAACTCGTCCTATATTTTTGCAGGTCGACTTCACTTCCGGCGAAGAGGAAAGGTTTCCATGTATCAGGATAAGTCATTGGTCTCGACAGAGGCTGTGCGCCTTGCGGCGCTGGGACGCCTGGCGGCAGGTGCGATGACTTACGCGGATCTTGCCCAGGATATCCGGCATTTCGTGACGCGCATTGTCGGCCCGTCCTTGGACTTGCTCGGCTCGTCCCTTGAAATTCTGCGGCTTGAAGGGCTGATCGCCCCGGCGGAAGGCTCCTCCGTTGCTGACGATACGGAGATGGTGATTACCGAAAGCGGGCGGCAGGACTTTCTGGACCTTATGGACGCCAGCCTCCGCGCGCCGCTTGATGATACGGGACGTCTGGTCATGGCGCTCAAGCTGCGCTTTCTCTTTGAAGTTCCGAAGGAACAGCAACTGGACCAGATCGATCTGCTGCGGGAATTGGCGCAATCGGAACTGGCGAGACTGGAAGCGTTGCAAAAATCCCATGCCGAGGGAGCCCTGGCCGGTTCGCTTGCCTTGGATATCGATCAGGTCAACGCGCGGATTGCCTGGCTGAATGACCTTGAGGCACAGTTGGAAAACGCGGCCTGACAGCCGGCCTTATCCTTTGGAAGGAATGCCGTACCGATACCTGCCTTGGGTGCCGTGTACCGGTACGGTGAAACATACCGTCAGTAGACGTGCTGTCCGCCCGTCACGAATACTTCCGTGCCAGTGACATAGTTGAAGTCACTGTTGCAAAGTTGGTAGACGCAAGCCGCGACCTCTTCCGGCGTTCCCATACGTTTCATCGGGATGCGGTTGATCAGCGGTTCATATTCCGGACCAATCATTTCCGTTGCGATCTCACCGGGGGCGACAGCATTGACACGTACACCCAGTTCCGCAAATTCGACTGCGAGTTCACGCGTCAAAGCCGACAAGGCGGCCTTGGATGTGGAATAGGCCGACCCGGCAAAGGGGTGGATGGCGTGGCCCGCGATGGAGGTAATATTCACCACCCCGGCACCCCCGGCCTTGGCGCCGCGCCCCAGGGCGGCTGCAAAACCGCGGCACAGGGTCAGCGGGGTAAAGAAGTTCAACTCGAAGACTTCACGCCAGCGGTCGGCGTCGCCATTCAGGCACCCCAATCGTTCCTTGTAAGGTGTTTTCGGAGATATAGCGGCATTGTTGACCAGCGCATGCAACGGTGCACCGTGCAGAATCTCGTTGGCCTGGTCGATGAAGGCCTGAACCGACGCCGGGTCCGCAAGATTGGTCGGAATATGATGGGTCCAGTTCGGATCGGCCTTGCAATGAGGCGGAATGTCATCGCGGGAGCAGGTAATGATCCGCCAGCCTTCGTCGGAAAACCGTTTGACGGTGGAGTGGCCAATACCCCGGCTGGCCCCGGTAAGGATAACGGATTTCCGCATATCTTCGGTCATGAGAGGACTATCCCAGTCTATATGTGTGCCAATGCGTGTTACGGATAAAGGCGGTCAATCTGCCAGGGGCTTTGGCTGTCTTCGCGCGTGAAAACAAAACGATCATGCAGGCGGAACTTTCCATCCTGCCAGAATTCGATGTACTGCGGGACAATCCGGAAGCCGGACCAATGTTCGGGGCGCGGTACGGTGCCGATGCCGAATTGGGCGGCATATTTGGCAACCCGCTTCTCAAGGGCGAATTTGCTTTCCAGTGGGCGGGACTGGTCACTTGCCCAGGCCCCGATCTGGCTGCCTCTTGCGCGGGAGGCGAAATAGGCGTCAGCCTCTTCCGGAGAGACGGCCTCAACCAAACCTTTCACGCGGACCTGACGGCGTTTGCTTTTCCAATGGAATAGCAGGCCGGCCTTCGGGTTTTCCGCCAGGTCGTGCCCTTTGTTGCTTTCCAGGTTGGTATAGAAGACAAAACCGCGTTCATCCACATCCTTCAGCAGGACCATGCGCACAGAAGGCTGTCCTGTTGAGTCCGCCGTTGCCAAAGCCATGGCATTGGGATCGTTCGGCTCGCTTTCCTTCGCTTCGTCCAACCACTGTTCGAAAAGCTGGAATGGGTTTTCTGTTTTCAGTTCCATGTCGCGCTATTGGCCCTATCAATGAAAGCTATATTTAGGAATAGGGTGGATCCGATTCCAGTTCTTCCGCTCATACTATACGCCTGTTAAGGCGGCTCAAGGCCCATATTTGCCGCATGTTGAACCCCAAATGGTCCCATATCACCGAAACAACAAGAAAATTAGAGAGAATTAATGTAGTGACGGGCTTGGAACTTGCATGACTTTTTCTTATCTAGAAATTGGCGGATGGGACAAATCGCTTTAATGTGGGCGGGCGGCCGATGTGGCCGCGACTGTAAGTGATGGATAAATAAGGTGGCTTACGCGAGCACGATGAAAGATCCGTATGACGTCCTGGGTGTGGCGAGAGATTCCACGGAGGCCGATATCAAGAAGGCCTATCGCACATTGGCGAAGGAATTGCACCCCGATCTGAACCCTAATGACCCTATTGTTGAGCAGCGTTTCAAGGAAGTTTCGCAGGCCTATAACCTGTTGTCCGACAAGGAAAAGCGCGCGCAGTTCGATCGTGGCGAAATCAACGCGGACGGTTCACCCCGGGCTGACTTCGGCTATGGCGGAGGCGGCTTCGGCGGTGGCGGGTTTGGCGGCGGCGGTTTTGGCGGGGCGGAGGATATCTTTTCCGACCTGTTCGGACGTGGGCGTGCCCAGCAGGGACGCGGTGGCCGCCGTGTCCGGATGAAAGGCCAGGACGTCAACTATACCGTTCGCGTTCCCTTCCTGGAGGCCGCGCGCGGTGGGAAACGCCGTTTAAAAATGCACGACGGCAGCTTTGTCGAGGTCAATATCCCGCCCGGAACAACCGACGGACAGACCCTGCGCCTGCGCGAAAAGGGGACGCCGGGCTTTGGCGGCGGGCCTGCAGGGGATGCCTATGTGGAAATCCATGTAGACACTCATGACCATTTTGAACGGGACGGAAACGACATCTTTCTGGATGTTCCCGTCACCCTGTCAGAGGCCGTTCTTGGCGGGAAAATCACGGTCCCGACAATTTGGGGCAAGGTCTCCGTGACCGTGCCCACAGGGGCCAATACCGGCACGACGTTACGCCTGCGCGGCAAGGGCATTAACCCTTCGAAGGGCAATGCCGGTGACCAATATGTCCGGCTGAA
Organism: Aestuariispira ectoiniformans; assembly: GCF_025136295.1. Lineage (GTDB taxonomy): Bacteria > Pseudomonadota > Alphaproteobacteria > UBA8366 > Aestuariispiraceae > Aestuariispira_A > Aestuariispira_A ectoiniformans. The sequence goes on from NZ_CP062788.1 coordinate 2,062,890, forward strand.
AGTGATGCTGCCGGAGAAACCGGACAAGGAACTCGTCGAGTTCGTGAAATCATGGTCCAAGGACTATGATTATGACGTCCGCAAGAAACTGGGCATGGATGGGGACTAACCCCGTCCTTCCGAATGACCGGCCCGTTGTCACTACTGGGTGCTGCTGAGTGCACCCAGTGTGATGAGGGCGACGATGCGTTTCCAGGTTGTTGATTTCTGTGCCGGTTCCGGCGCCGCTACCTGAACCGGGGCGGTTTCGGGGAAATCCTCATGCGGTTGCTTGTTGGCAAGCAACTGTTTCAGGGAAATGTCCATCAGGTCCTTTTCGTCCTCCCGCAGAACCGTGAGCTGCGCGCGGAGGCGATGTGCCCAAGGGTGATGCGCCTGGGCCGGGGAAAGATTAGGTAACAGGGTTACCCCTAACTCGTCCGCCAGGGCGCGCAGGCTGCGCTGGTCCAGGTCCCGCGACAGATGCCAGCGGCCATTGTCGCCCTTTATCACATACTTCCTGTCTTCCAGCGTGTTGAGCGCCCAGGTCATTATACTGGGCCCGAGGCGGCATTGGGTGGACAGCCGTTTGGCCCCTATGCCGGTTCCCATCTTTGACGCCTGGTTTAGCTGATCGAGAACGGCTAGTGCCGCCTCCAGTTTGGCAATCGGAGACAGGTTGCGGACATTAAGCTGTCGTCCTCCGGACCGCCATTCCGGCAGGGCCGCTGTTAATTCGGCGCTGAACAGGACGACATTCCATGAGAAATAAACCCACATCAGGAAAATCGGGATGGTCGCCATCGCGCCATAGATCGTCTGATAGGTCGGGAAGCTGGTGACATAGAGGCCGAAGGCCCTCTTGAGAAGTTCCAGCAGGGTGCTGGCGATTATGCCGCCGATGACGGCATCCATACGGCTGACGGGGAAATTCGGGACGACAAGAAACAGGATTGTGAAACCGCAGGCCTGCAACAGGAAAGGAAGAACCCCGGCGAGACGGGCAAGCTCGCCCGTATAGCTCTCGACACCGCTGGCCTGGGCCAATGTGAAGAGATAACTGCTGATCGACAGGCTGGCACCGAAGAACAACGGGGCGAGGGTCAGCAGGGCCCAGAAGACGAGCAGACGGGAAACAACGCCGCGTTGGCGTTTCGCGCGCCAGATTTCGTTGAACGTATTGCTGATGGTCATGAGCAGCATGATGGCAGTCACACCGAGGAAGATTACCCCGATGGCGGTCAGGCTGCCGGTCTTTGCGGTGAAGGATTCCAGATGCTGTTGGACGGTGCTGCCGACTTCGGGAATGAAATTCTGAAACAGAAAGCTGTGGACCTGTCCCTTGATTCGCTCGAAGGCCGGGAAGGCTGCGAAAATGGCAAAGCTGATCGCCAGCAACGGCACAAGGGCCAACAGCGAGGTGAAGGTCAGGGCGGCGGCCTTCTGTTGCATGCCATCCTGGGCGAATCGCTGGAACACATAACTTGTGAAGCCGACTATATCGCGTAGAAAGCCGGACCGTTCCGAAGGCGTCTTCTGGGGGCGCTTCGGGGCCGGTTCCGGCTGTTGGGCCACCGTTTTTACCATTGTGACCGTTTCCTGTTGTTTTTTGGCTTCAGACATCTCATAACCCGTTCAATTCCTTGCACCTATTGTAGCGTGCATTCCCGGAATACATAAGACCTGTTCGGCATCCTTTGACGAATCTGTGAAACAGCGTATGATGCTGAACCTTTTTGTCCCGCAGTACATAATCTAGGGGTTAGAATGAATAATTCTGCGCGTCTGATGGCCGGAAAACGCGGCATCATTCTTGGGGTGGCAAACGATAAATCCATCGCCTGGGGCATCGCGAAAGCCGTGCATGAACAAGGCGCGGAGTTGGCCTTCACTTTTCAGGGTGAAGCGTTGGAAAAACGCGTCCGCCCGTTGGCTGAACAGGTTGGCTCCAACCTGGTTATGCCGTGTGACGTAACCGACGAAACCAGCATGGATGCCGTCTTCAAGACCATTGAAGAGGAATGGGGCAGCCTGGATTTCATGGTCCATGCCATTGCCTATTCCGACAAGGATGAACTGAAAGGCCAGTATCTTGCGACTTCCCGGGATAACTTCCTGAAGTCCATGGATATTTCCTGCTATTCCCTGACGGCCCTGGCACAGCGTGCGGCCCCGTTGATGAATGAAGGCGGCTCGATCGTAACGCTCACCTATTATGGTGCGGAACGCGTTATGCCGCATTATAACGTTATGGGCGTGGCCAAGGCGGCGCTGGAAGCAAGCGTGCGTTACCTGGCGGTTGACCTGGGCAACAAGGGCGTCCGCGTGAATGCGATTTCCGCAGGTCCGATCAAGACCCTTGCGGCCAGCGGCATTGGCGACTTCCGCTATATCCTGAAATGGAACGAACTGAACGCACCGCTGAAACGCAATGTGACGATCGACGAGGTTGGCGGCGCTGGCCTGTATCTGCTGTCCGATCTGGGCGCCGGTGTTACCGGTGAGGTTCATCACGTGGACTGTGGTTATCACACGGTCGGCATGGTCGGCATTGACGCGGCGGAAGAAGCGTCTGAACTGCTCGCCAGTTTGAAAGGGAAAGGGTAGGCCTCGGGCTTACCCCTGACCGTCCAGCCCTAACGCGCCGCAGACCTCGCAACAGGTCCAGTAAAGGATTGCCCCATGTCCGGTAACGGTTTTGGACATAGTTTCCGTTTCACCACTTTCGGCGAAAGCCATGGCCCGGCCATCGGCTGTGTGATTGACGGTGTGCCGCCGTTGGTGCCGCTGTCCGAAGAGGATATCCAGACATATCTGGATCAGCGGAAACCGGGGCAGTCGCGCTTTACGACACAGCGTCGTGAGCCGGATCAGGTTAAAATCCTCTCCGGTGTATTTGAAGGGGTGACGACGGGGACGCCGATCGGACTTTTGATCGAAAACACCGATCAACGCTCCAAGGACTATGGGGATATCAAGGACAAGTTCCGCCCCGGTCACGCAGATTATACCTATTGGCGGAAATACGGCATCCGCGACTATCGCGGTGGCGGACGGTCCTCTGCACGTGAAACCGCAATGCGGGTTGCCGCGGGTGCTGTTGCACGCCGGGTGCTTGATTGTCTGGTGGATGGCGGTGTTCAGATTCGTGGTGCGCTTGTGCAGGTAGGTCCGCACAAGTTGAACCGGGATAACTGGGATTGGTCCGAAATCCACAATAACCCCTTCTGGTGCCCGGATGCGAAAGCTGCCGAAGACTGGACGGAATATCTGGATTCCGTACGCAAGGCGGGGTCGAGTTGTGGGGCCGTGATCGAAGTCCACGCCTCCCGTGTCCCGGTAGGACTGGGGGCGCCTGTCTATGACAAGCTGGACGCCGATATCGCCAAGGCCCTCATGTCCATCAATGCCGTGAAGGCGGTTGAGATCGGTGCCGGTTTTGACGCAGCGGCGTTGTCCGGCGAGGAAAATGCCGATCAGATGCGGGCCGGCAATGACGAAGACCCGAATTTCCTGTCCAACAAGGCAGGCGGAATTCTGGGCGGGATTTCAACTGGCCAGGATATCGTGGCACGCTTTGCTGTGAAGCCGACCAGTTCCATCCTGACGCCGCGCCAGACCGTGGATGTTGACGGGAATGAGACGGAAATCCTGACCAAGGGCCGCCACGACCCTTGCGTTGGAATCCGTGGGGTTCCGGTAGGCGAGGCGATGATGGCCTGTGTCCTGCTGGACCATCTGCTGCGTCACCGTGCGCAATGTGGCGAAGACTGGGAGTAATCCCGTAACGACCTCATTGTCGCGATCATTGATTTTCTGGTCACAAAAAAGGCCTGGCCGCTTCGGCACAGGCCTTTTTATATGCCGTGTTCCTGTCTTCAGAAAAGCTCCACACGGGCGAGCAGGGCCTTGTTATCCCAGCGCGGCTGGCGGTCTTCGATCAACGTGCGGTGACCGCGATCCAGGCTTTTCTCGTCCGCATCCACACGAATCTGGACCCATCGGGGGACAACCTCATTGTTGATGTCGTCCAGGATGGTCAAAGCCAGTTCCTCCAGTGAGGTTTCTGCCGCAAGGTGCAAATCGTGCAGGTATTGGCCAAAGGATTGGGTCGGCAGCAAAAGTTTATCTGGTACATAGCGGATATGGATGATTGCACGGTCGTCCTGCGCGTGGGCGCTCAGGCTGCAAAGATAATCAATACCGGCATTGGGGTTGGCGACTGTCTCCAGTTTAGACCGTCTGGTGAATTTGTCCGGATCATCCAGATGTTCCGCCTCACCGCCGTTCGTCGTCTCGATCATGGCTAAACCGTTACTCCCCCTCTATGGCTGTCGGCCAGTTCTTCTACGGAAATTTCAAACTTTTCAGTCACATGAAAGCCGACTGTGCCGGAAATGCCAAGAGCGGAAACAACATTGGCGAATAATTGACGGATCTCGTCACGCATGCCGTCGGGGAGGGCGTCATGGGTGCGGATCATGAGATCAAACTGTTTTTTGCGGCTGTAACCATCCAGTTGGATAGGGCCAAGGCGGGAGAAATTCGCTTCTATGACAAATCGTTTGTCGTCGCCTTCCTGCTTGTCTTTCTTCCGGTCTTCCTCTTCTTTGTCGCGAAGATACAGGCGCAATTCGTCCAGCTCGCTGTCCGACATGAAAGGCATATGGAAAATCTTCCAGTCCTGCCCGGACGAATCGATTGCGCGTGTCTGCGCAGCGTGGATGCTGTCGCTTAACTTGGTGCTGCTGCCCGCGCGAATATGTTCCAGTGAACGCAGGATATCCTTGCCGGTCCATTTTTCGACCGATCCGATACGCAGGGCGCTGAACAGGAAGAGAAGGGCGCTGCCCAGTTGGGGTGTGTTTTGCGGGATAAGCTGGGCCAGATTTTGGGCCGCGCCGGGATTTCCGGATTGCAGCAACGACATGGCCTCACTCAACGCCTGCCAGCGTTCGGGAGAGATCAGCCCCGACAGGCCCGGCAGGTCGGGCAGCGGTGTTGCCTCTCCCAGTGCCGCCAGTTGCAGGCTAGTGCCCACCGGCAGGTTTTGGGCGGTCGGCAGAGATATTGTGCCTTGGGCCGTCTGAACCGTTGTCTGGCCATTGGCGGATGCGGTTACGGTGCCGGAAAGGACCGTCTGCCCTATGGGCATGCTTTCTGACAGGGTTATCGGTGTTGTGCCCGGCAACTGTATGCCGATCAGGCGGACAGGCAGGCTGTGCCCTGGTGGTAACTGTGGTGCCTGCGACCCGGCTTGCGGTTGGACGGTTTGAACCGGCTGCCCCGCCTGCGCTGATGGTGCCACCGACGGCGTGGCGGCAGGTGCAGGCGTTGTGCCTTGTGCCACTGGCGGCGTTTGCTGTGCCGCTGCATTCGTGGCGGGGTTGGGCGCCGTTGAAGGGGCGGTTCCGCTTGCTCCCGATTGGGCGGCAAAAAACTTTCCGGCCTGCGGGGTCAGGATCGTCGCGGAAAACTTTGTGCCAAGGGTAAATTTTGTCAGCACCGTTGCTGCATCGCCTGCCAGCGGCGGTGATGCTTCCGGTTGAAGATACAGGGTTGTTGTTGTGCCGTTGGTGGCGGCCAGACTGATGGTGACCGTTGTTCCCGTTGCCAGGCTTTGGGGGGATGTGACGGTGATTTGCCCCTGCGGCGTTTGCAGGGTTATCTGTCCCTGAGGTGTTTTCCCGATTACCTGCGCCTGAATGCTCTGGCCTGTTGAAAGAACCGCTGATGCCTGTGTTGGCAATTGTGTCGTGGTAGCGGTTTGTGCCCCTGTCGTTGGTGCGTTTGACGAACTGCTGGGCTGTGCAGGTGTTTGTGGCTGAATGGTAACCACCGGTTTTGATCCTCCGCCGGTTTGCGTCACGACGACTGGTGTGCCTTTCGGCAGGCTGAGTTGGGTATCTAACGTGATATCGCCTTGGGCTGTTTGCAAGACAGTCTGGCTTGCGGAATTCGGGCCACTGACCTGTGCCTGCACCGCCTGACCGCTGGACAGGCTCGTGCTGACCTGCGGTGGAAGCTGGATCGGTTTGGCCGTTACGCTGGGCGGCGGTGAGGGCGGTGCAGATGTTGGTTGTGCGGCAGGCGGATGCGGTTGCACGCGGATTTGTGCCGAGGCTCCTTCGCCGGATTGCGTCAGGGTGACGGTCGTGCCTTTGGGCAGCGGGGCCTGCGTTTCAAGGATGAGGGGGCGACCTTCCGGGGTCTGTAATGTGACTTGCCCCTGAATGTTCGTTCTAACAACCTGTGCCTGCACAGCCTGACCGCTGGATAGGCTCCTGCTGACCTGTGGCGGAAGCTGGACCGGTTTGGCCGTTGTTGCAGGCGGCAGTGGTGGGGGAGCCTTTGGGGTGACGCGAACCTGATCCGTCACGCCGTTGCCCTTGGCTGCGACGGTGATCGTCGCCCCTTTTTGTAAGGGGACTTTGGTTTCTACTGTGACCTTACCTTGTGCGGTTTCAACTGTGACGCGGCCCTGTTGGGGCTGTTCGGTCACGCGGCCTTCCAACGTCTTGCCCGATTGCAGGGCCCGCGCCGCATCCTCCGATGCCTGTACAACAGTGCCGTTGCCTCCTCCGGGGAGGGGCGCTCTTGAACCAGCCTGTGTTTTCCCCGACGGGGACGGATGCAGTGTTTCCATATCCCACAACAATCAAGAATCGTGCCGTTGCGGGATTGTATCACAGAAAAGCTTGCAGAAATCGGCGACTTTATACCTTCAATGCCCGCGCGATTTCATCGACGTCATCGGCGGCTTCGGCATTAGGCGATCGCGTTAGCAACGGGATTTGTGACCGGATGGCATCCCGCACCTTGCGGTCCTGGCGCACAACGCCCAAAAGCGGCGGTTCGAATTTGAGAAAGTTCCGACAAACCTTGGCCAGGGTTTCGTACGTCCGGCGGCCTGCCTCTTTGCTTTCAGCGGCATTAACGACAATCTGGACCTCACTGTCCGGATGCTGTTTGCGGGTAAGCTTGATGAAGGCATAGGCATCGGTCAGGGAGGTTGGTTCATCCGTTACGATCAGAAGGCTTTGACTGGCCTGTGCCGCCAGTGTCTGCACGGTGCTGTCTACCCCGGCGCCCAGGTCCATGATCACGGCATCATAGTCTTTTGACAGGTCGGACAGTTGCGTCATCAGTCGCATCAGGCGCGGCGTGGGCAGGCGTGCGAGCGAACCTGTGCCGGAACGGCCTGCAATAATATCAAACCGGCCATCCTTGTAGGATGTAACCGCCTGATGCAGGGTGATCTGGCCGGTCAGAACGGCCCCAAGATCACGGTCCGGCATCAGGCCGAGTTGGATATCCACGTTAGCCAGTCCCAGGTCGCCGTCAAAAAGCAGGACCTTCTTGCCACTCATCGCCAGCGCCTGGGCCAGGGTGATGGCAAACCAGGTCTTGCCGACGCCGCCTTTACCGGAGGCGACGGCCACAAATTTCCGTCCGTCGATCTTGTAAGTCTGTTCAGTAGCAGCCATAGGGATTATGCCTCGCTATCATCGCTCAGGGATAGAGGCTTCGCCTCCTCCAGGGTATTGCCCAAGGCAATCAAACGTTGTGCCAGATGGTCGGATGTCGTTGCTGTCAGCCCATTGGCGATATTCGGGGTCGCGCTGTGATCGCAAAAAGCCAGTTCTGCTCCATAGGCTACAGACAGTAACGACCCAAGCCGGTGTGTGATATCCAGCCCCGTCGACAAGAGGTGTTTCGGACCCACAGGGCGAAAGGCTCTGGCGATATCTATGGTTTCGTCTGCGTCACGACCCGCATTGAGGACCAGAACGGGGGCGGCACGACTGGCTTCGGCTATCTCAACCAGATAGGCAAGTTCTTCCAGATTGAAAGGGTTGGTGCCCGGCGTATCAATGAAAACGGCTTCCTGGTCGTGACATCGGCTCAGCGCGTCGCGCAGGGCTTCCGCCGTTGGCGCTTCAAACATTGGCACGCCCAGCCGTTCGGCATAGGCGGCCAATTGATCGGTTGCTGTCAGCCGCACCGGGTCGGCTGCGATCAGAACGGCTTTTTTCCCGTCCAGGATTTGCCGGGCGGCCAGCTTGGCACAGGTTACGGTTTTTCCCGTGCCCGGCGGGCCGATCAGCATGATCGGACGTTTGCCCTTGCCCAAGGGAAGCGGGGAGAAGGAAAACAACTGGTCCAGCGCACGCTTCAACGCCTCCTCGACCGTTTCATCGGGACCGCCGCTTGCGGTTTCCACGATCCTGTCACCCAGCCAGCGAGGGACACCATGCCGGTCGAGGTAAATGGTAAGCTGTTCCTGCTTTTCCAGCGGGAGGTCACCCCCCTGCTCGGGCAGGTCGTGCTCCTCTTCATCGATGGCGGCGGTGACGCGGGCACCGGCGGCGCCATCTGCCTCCTGTGTGGCGACAATAATGGCATCCGGGCCCAGTTGCTCACGGACCTGGGCCATTGCCTCGGACAGGGTTTGTCCATGAAAGGATTTCAGCCGCATGAACGTGATCCCTTGTTATGTGTCTCCATTCGCGGCGTCACGGTCAGACCTGCTCCACGGTTTTGATCCGTGCCTTCGGGTGAATTTCATTTTGTGACATGACCACCGTCACCGGACGGAAACGTTCAATCACAGACCGGACGAATGGGCGGATGGTGGGGCCGACCAGCAGGACCGGCGTTTCTCCGGCCATGGCCTGACGTTCGAAAACTGCCCGGACTTTCGTGATAAAGTCCTGAAGCTGGCTGGGAGCCATAGCAAGCTGGCGTTCCTCGCCATCTCCGACAATTGATTCCATGAAGGACTGCTCCCACTCCGGCGTCAGCGTGACCAGCGGAATGATGCCCTCGTCGTTGGTATTGGCATCTGATAGCTGCCGGGCAAGTCGGCCACGCACATGCTCTGTAATCTGCGTCAGGTTCCGGGTATAGCCGGTGGCTTCGGCCATGCCTTCCAGGATCGTCGGCAGGTCACGGATAGAGACACGTTCTGACAACAGGTTTTGCAGAACACGCTGCAAAGAACCCAGGCCAACCTGATTGGGGACGATATCTTCCACCAGCTTCTGTTGGGATTGTGGCAACTCATCCAGCAATTTCTGGCATTCCGCATAGGACAGAAGCTCGGACATATTGTCCTTGATGATTTCTGTCAGATGAGTGGTGATGATCGTGGACGGGTCAACAACGGTATAACCGCGGAAGGTCGCCTCTTCACGTTGCGATTCCTGAATCCAGACGGCTGGCAGCCCGAAAGTCGGCTCGACGGTGGCTTCGCCGGGCAGGGTGATCTGTTCCCCGCGCGGGTCCATCACCATAAGCATATTGGGCCGCAAATCCCCGCGGCCTGCCTCGATTTCCTTGATACGAAGGACGTAGGTATTGGCGGGAAGCTGCAGGTTGTCCTGAATGCGAACGGCAGGCATGACAAAGCCCATGTCGCCTGCAAGCTGTCGGCGGAGTGCCTTGATCTGGTCCGTCAGGCGATGTTCCTGGCCCGCATTCAACAGCGGTAGCAGACCATAGCCAAGCTCCAGACGGACAAGGTCTATCTGCAAAGCCGATGAAATCGGCTCTTCCGTCGGGGCCTCGGGGCCTTCTTCTTCTGCCTGTGCCGCCAATTGCGACGCCAGTTCCTCAGCCGCCGTCCTGCGGCGGATATAGTAAGCGCCGCCACCGCAACCGGCCGCCATCAGCAGGAACGGCCAGGCTGGCAGGTTCGGGATGACGGCCATCAGTGTTAACAGGCCAGCCGCAACGATCAGGGCGCCGGGATAGCCGCTCAACTGGCCGAAGACGGCCTTGTCGGTGGCGCCAGGAACACCGGCTTTGGTGACCAGAAGGCCCGCCCCCGTTGAGACGACAAGGGCCGGAATCTGACTGACCAGACCATCCCCGACAGTCAGCAGGGTATAGTTCTGGGCCGCTTCAGAAATGGGCATGCCGCGTTGTGCCACGCCGATGATAATGCCGCCGATGACGTTGATGAAAGTGATCATCAGGCCCGCGACAGCATCGCCGCGAACGAATTTGGAGGCACCGTCCATGGCCCCGTAGAAGGAGCTTTCCAGGTTGAGGTCTGCGCGTCTGGTCCGGGCCTCGTCCTCGGTGATCAGGCCCGATGACATATCTGCGTCGATCGCCATCTGCTTACCGGGCATGGCGTCCAGGGTGAAACGGGCGGCGACTTCTGCGATACGGCCCGCACCTTTTGTAATCACGACGAAGTTGATGATGACCAGAATGCCGAAGACGATGATACCGATGACATAGTTACCGGCAACGATGAAGGTGCCGAAGGCCTCAATCACACGACCGGCTGCCTCCGTCCCCGTATGCCCCTGCGACAGGATCAGCCGGGTGGAGGCTACGTTCAGCGCCAGTCGCAACATTGTCGCAATCAGCAGGATCGTCGGGAAAGACGTCAGTTCCAGCGGCGATTGGACGAAAATAACCGTCATCAGGATGATGACCGAGAATGTGATGGAGATGGACAGCGAGAAGTCCAACAGCCAGGTCGGCATGGGGATCAGCAGAACTGCCATGATCAGCACAATGCCGATCGGCAGCAGAAAATCCTTCTGCTTCAACAGACCGCGCAGGCGGTCCATCGGGCTCGTGCCCGTACCTGCATCTGTTGTCTGGGCTGGTCCTGTATCTGCCATTCAGGTCCGCTTTCCTACTGTACTTGGTAACGACGGCACGCGACGTTTGAGGTAAAGGTCACTGTCCGGCTCCGGGTTCCGGAATGGCGAAACCGTCGTCCGAATATTGTTTCAGCTTGTTGCGCAGGGTCCGGATCGAAATACCGAGAATATTGGCGGCATGTGTCCGGTTGCCGAAACAATGGTCGAGCGTGTCAATAATGAGCTGCCGTTCCACATCGGCCACGGTGCGGCCAACGAAGTTCTGATCATCTTCCTCACCGGCATCATCCACATGACCTACGCTGCCGGCATCGGCTGTTGCCGGTTGCGGAACAGAGGTCTCGGCAGGGGGGGCGGACTGGCTGCTGGCCGTCGTCGGCGCACCGGTCAGCAGGATTGCCTCCTCACCGATTTCGTCGCCATGGGCCAACAGGATCGCACGATGCATCGTGTTCTCCAGTTCACGGACGTTCCCAGGCCAGGGATGCGTCTCCAGTTTGGCAATGGCCGCCTTGGTCAGGGGGCGCTCCGCCACGCCATTCAATTCTGCATATTTCTTGGTAAAATGATCAGCCAGAAGGGCAATATCCTGCGGACGCTCCTTGAGCGACGGTAATTGGATGTTGACCACATTCAGACGGAAATACAGGTCTTCGCGGAACTTACCGTCCTTGATCGCCTCGTCCATATTCCGGTTGGAGGTGGCGAGGATGCGGACATTGACCTTCACCGGCTTGCTGCCGCCGACCCGATCGATTTCCCGTTCCTGAATGGCGCGCAGCAGTTTGGCCTGCAGGCGCAGGTCCATCTCGCTGATCTCGTCCAGCAGCAACGTGCCTTCATTGGCCTCTTCGAACTTACCGATACGGCGCGCGATGGCACCGGAGAAGGCACCTTTCTCATGGCCGAAAAGTTCCGATTCCAGAAGGTTTTCGGGGATCGCCGCACAGTTCACCGCGACAAAGGGCCCTGTTGCCCGTCGGCTCTTCATATGAAGATAACGGGCCATGACCTCCTTACCGGTCCCGGATTCCCCGGTGATAAGGACGGAGGCATCGGATGGTGCGATCTGGTCCGCCAGGCTGAGAACCTGCTTTGTCGCCGGATCGCGATGGATAATGGCATTGTCTTCCTGGACAACTGCTTCCAGAACCGCAGCAATCAGGTCCGGGTCCGGCGGCAGCGGGATATATTCCTGCGCGCCTTCCTTGATGGCTTTGGCGGCTGCGTCGGCGGAGGTTCCTTCGATCCCGCAGGCCACAACAGGCACGTGAATCCGTTCCTGTTCCAACTGGGCGACCAATGTGCCGATATTCATCCTGACATCAATCATGATCAGGTCTGCCCCCTGGCCGGAGCGCAGGTTGGTCAGGGCGGCATCCAGGCTGTCAGCACTGGCGACCTTTGCCCCTCGTTTGAGCGCAATTTGCCCGGCCGCGGTCATATGGCCTTCCAGTGTTCCGATGATCAACAGTCGCATTTCTTATTCCCTTAAGACGATTAACCGAACCCTTCAGGTCTCGATTAACCGAAGTAATCCACCCGGAAGGCAGGTGGTAAGACGGTATTCAACAACATTTCCAGGCGGCGGGGATTTTCCTGTCGCCCGATGGAAGAGGAGGACATCACGTAGAGATGGTTCAACAGCATCTCTTCGGAGGCCATGCGCTCCATTTTTGATGCCAATGGTGTGAACACTACATTGGCAAGAATGGCACCGTAGAAGGTCGTCAGCAGCGCAACAGCCATGCTGGGGCCGATTGTGGACGGATCTTCCAGGTTGCCCAGCATCTGCACAAGGCCGACAAGCGTCCCGATTAATCCCATTGCCGGGGCAATATCGGCGGCCTTGCGCAAAACACTGACGGATCGGCTGTGCCGCTCTGCGGTGGCCTGCACTTCACGCTGTAGAATTCGTTCGATTTCGTCACCGGTTGCGCCATCCACGGCCATGTTCAGCCCCTGTGCCAGCATCGGCTGTTTTTCCACGGCTGTAATGTAGTTCTGAAGGGACAGCACCCCGCGATAGCGGGCAATTTGTGCCAGCTGCAGCAGTTGCAGGGCGGCCTGCTGAGGGTTCTTCTGGCTGCGGAACACGGTGCGCCCGACAGTCGATGCTGCCGTCATCATATCCCCCAGCGAAAAACAGGCGGTTGTAACGCCAAAGGTGCCGCCAATCACAATCAGCACGGAGGGCATGTCGAAAAATGCTCCCGGCGATCCGCCAAGAAAAATGGCCGTCATGATAAGCAGGGCCGCGCCGCTGATACCCAGAACCGTCGCCAAGTCGAACGAATAGCGCGTCCTTGGCTGCGTCAGCGGTTTTTGTTCTTCGCCGGTTTCGGTATCTGTTGCCATTCCCCTGCTCCGTTGCCTCGCTATGGCCGTGGGAAATATCTCCCTCTGGCCCATTGCCCCCAAACCGTTAGGTCGTTGATTTATCCGACTTGATGATTTCCGTCATCGTCACGCCCAGCTTGTCGTCCACGACGACGACCTCGCCGCGTGCCACCAGGCGGTTGTTGACATAGATATCAATAGCCTCGCCGACCTTCCGGTCCAGCTCGACAACTGCGCCGCGTCCGAGCTTCAAAAGCTGGCTGACCTGCATGTGGGATTTGCCCAATACCGCCGCCACCTGGACCGGAATTTCATAGACGGCCTCAAGGTCTCGTGCGCCGGTGGGAACGACCAGTTCGGCTGCGCGCGGGTCCAGGGGCTCTCCGCCAATGTCACCGGTTTCCAGTTCCTCAAGGGAGAAGTTTTCGTCCTGGGCGTCTTCGCCTTCAGTCACTTCGCCGTTTTCGTCGTCTTGTGCCATCGACGTCTCCTAAACTCACTCTTGTTCCGGTGCCTGAAGATCATCGTCTTCCGGCGACGGCTCCAATTCATTGTCCTGTGCCCCGGCTGTCGGCAAGGTGTTTGCCTGCATATCCGGGGCAGGGGGGGCGGCCAATTCGCCAGCATGGGCGTCACCCTGCGACAGCGCGTGGCCGACAGCCTCGTCTATATACCGCCAGGTCTTTTCAGTATTGCGTTCTGCGCCGCCCTGGCCCCAGTCAATCTGGACATCGGCCGGGCCCAGCGATGCATCGGCGAGGACGACAAGTTCGCCACGAAAGCCGGATTCCACCTTGGCCTGTTCAAGACGGGGCTTCATGGCTTCCTGAATGTCGGGGCTCACCTTGATTGTTACACGACCTGTATCTTCAAGAGGTTCCAGGCAGGTTTTGACCAGGGAAGCGATTTCATCTGCGCCGTGTTTTTCCGTGTAATAAGGCAGCAGTTTGGCAATCATCTCGCGTGTGATTTTTGCCAGTTCCGCAGCGGTCACCTCATTTGCCAGGGCCTGCCGGTCGTGCAGCACCGCCAACTGGCCTGTGATCGTGTGAAGAGCCGCCACAACGTGGTTTTCAAGTTCCTGCTTCGCCTGGGACAGGCCTGCGGCATGTCCCTCTTCGAAGGCAATTGCCTTTGCCGCCTGCAATTCTTCTTCGCTGAATGTGGGCGGTGGGGGAGGCAGTTCCTCCTCCAGTGCGGCTTCTGCCTGGCGCTGCAGTTCTGCTTCGGTTTCCTTATCCTTACGACGCTGTGTCGCCGCGGAATCCGTGTCGAAGGATCGCTCGAACTTGAAGGGTTTATATTTCATGGCGCCAGTTGCCATTTCGGTCACATTTTTCCAATCGTTTTTGGGTCACGCAGATACGTAGTCCCAGCCTAGTAAATCAGTTCGTCTTCGGCGCTGCCCTCGGAGATGACAATTTCACCCTTGGCGGCGAGGTCCTTGGCCTGGTTGACCATTTCCATCTGCGCGTCGTCCACATCACGCAAACGAACAGGGCCCAGTGCCGCCATGTCTTCCTTGAGGATTTTCGCCGCACGTTCGGACATATTGCCGAAGAACAGTTCCTTGATTTGTTCCGACGCCCCTTTGAGCGCAATGCCCAATTTGTCTTTGTCGACGGCCCGCAACAGTGTCTGGACGCCGCTGGGGTCCAGTTTCTGGAGGTCTTCGAAGGTAAACATCAGGGCCTTGATCCGTTCGGCGGAATCCCTGTTTCGTTCCTCCAGAAGGGTCATGAAGCGGTTTTCTGTGTTGCGGTCCAGACTGTTGAAGATTTCGGCCATCATTTCATGCGCATCGCGGCGGGCCGTGCGCGCAAGGTTGGTCATGAACTCATTGCGCAACGTCCGTTCAACATCGTCCAGAACCTCTTTTTGAACGGCCTCCATACGAAGCATTCGCATGATCACTTCCATGGCGAAGCTTTCAGGCAGCGAGGCCAGAACGCGGGACGCATGATCACCTTTGATCTTCGACAGCACGACAGCCACGGTCTGCGGGTATTCGTTCTTGAGATAGTTGGCCAGAACCACCTCGTTCACATTGGCCAGCTTGTCCCACATGGTACGCCCGGCGGGACCACGGATTTCCTCCATGATCTGCCCGACGCGATCCGGGTCGAGCACCTTGTTGAGCAGGCGTTCTGTGCTTTCATAGGAGCCGACCAGACTGCCGGTGGAAGAGAGCTGTTCAGCGAATTCCACGAACAGGCGTTCGACAAGGTTGGAGCTGATCGTGCCAAGGTTCGCCATGGTCTGGGACAGTTCACGGATCTCTTCATCATCCATGACACTGAACAGCTTGATGGCGTTTTCCTCGCCCATCGCGAGTACCATGATGGCGGCCTTTTCCGGGCCGGTCAGGCTGCGAAAATCCTCCCTAACACGCATGGATCACTCACAACTACCTAGAATTGAACGACAAAACAAAACTTTACATATCCCAATAGGGCCCGATTCCTGCAATCCAGGCAAGCTGTTACGATACATCCTGGTACATCCAGTTTCGAATGATGGAAACGGCTTCTTCCGGATGTTTGTCAATGATCTCGCCGATCTTGCGCATCGTGGAGGCCTTCACCTTGCCTTCGATCTGGGCAATGTCGATCATTGATTCTTCTTCTTCGCCTTCCTCAACCCGGGCGACTGCCGTGCCGGGCGCACCGGCCAATGCGGCGGTTGCCCCCATGCTCTGGTCGGTCAGCAGGGCCAGTTCTTCCTCGCCTTCCGGTGACGGCGTCCCTGCTTCCATGAAGCGGTTCAGCAGCGGGCGAATGATGAGAAGGACGATGAGAACCGCCAGCAGGAGCAGCATCAGGTATTTCGCCAGTTCCTTGATGTCCTGGGCACTGAGGCCAAAGTAGGTCTTCTCTTCCTCGACATCGGCCAGAAGAGGTTCGGCAAACTGCATGTTTACGATTTCAACCTGGTCACCACGCTGGGAGTCATAGCCGATCGCGGATTTCACCAGGGCCTCGATCTGCTGCATCTCTTCGTCGGAACGTGCCTCGTAGACCAACTCGCCCTTGCCCTCGCCATCGGCCGGGGGAGTGCGGTTGTAACGGCCATCCACCAGGACGGCGACGGATAGTTTTGTTACTTCACCCGGGGCACGAACGATATTCGTACGGGTGCGGGAAATCTCGAAATTGCTGCGTTCTTCGGTGCGTGCGGTGCTTTCCTGAGTGCCGCCGGCGGTGTCTGCGCCGGGGGCGTTTGGCAGGTTGTTGGATACCGATACCGTTGAATCGCCTGCTTCGTTGGAGGCGCTGCTCTCTTCGATGGATTCAGACGAGCGGAGAACCTGACCGTCGGGGTCAAAGGTCTCTTCGTTGATGACGCGCTGGGTAAAGTCCATTTCTGCGCGGACTTCGACACGGACCTTGCCAAAGCCAAGAGTGCGTTCCAGCAGGTCCTGAACGTCGCGCTGGACACGTTGTTCGTACTGGTTGCGCATATCTGCAGTTTCGACGCCGGCCTGACCGTCCTCACCACCCTTGTGCAGCAATGTGCCACGGTCATCGACGATGGATATATTGGTTGGTTTCAGCCGGGGCACGGCGGTGGCCACCAGATGCTGGATCGCCAGAACCTGGGAGCGGTCGAGACGGCTTGTTCCGCGCATCTTCAAAATGATCGACGCGCTGGGCTCCTGGACATCGCGGCTGAAAAGTTCCCGGCGTGGCATGACCAGATGCACGCGGGCTGCCTTGACCGATTTGATCGAGGAGATCGTCCGCGACAATTCCCCTTCCAGGGCGCGCGTCTTGTTGACCTCCTGAAGGAAGCTGGACGTTCCAAGCGTTTCTTCCTTGTCGAAGATTTCGTAACCGACAACGGAGCCGCTCAACCCCTGTTCAGCCAGCTTTAGGCGCGCCGCGCCGACCTGTTCGTCGGGCACCAGGATTTCTTTGCCGTTGTTGCGGATTTCAAAGGGGATGCCGTCAATGGCAAGCTGGTTGGAAATCTGATTGGAATCTGCAGGCTCGAGATTGGAGTAGAGCAGGGACATGTTCGGTGCCCCGACCTGGGTCGTCATGAAAATAACGAAACCAAGAACAAGGACGGTAACCCCGCCAATTACACCGAGACGCGCCGGCCCCAAATCCCGAACGAACTGTGTCAAGCCTTCCACGGTTCTGCCTCTCTCACCATAATCTTCGAAACGGCCCGGCCGCTTGGCAATACTGCCTGCGACATCTCCCCTTGATCGCCAGTTTCAAAGTGCCAGGGTTGTATTCCGTACTCCAACCGATTCGGCTGGAATCCAGTTTTATCCATTATTTCACGAGCGCAGTATAAACTGGATTCGAGTAATAATGAAGAGAAAACTGGGCAAATTTTGCCTAGCCTATGCAAAAAACTAGAAAAAGTACAGCTTTTGCCTTTCCTGACGATCAGGATATTAAATAAAATCCAATACAATTAAGAAAAATGGCGCTTTGGGAATGTAAAACCCGGACAGTAGAACATCCAAGGCCAAAGGGCCATTTCGCTGCGCTTCTGCGGGGCCCGTTCTAAGCCCTTGAGGGATATGGAGAATAGCTGCTGATCTCTGCCAATTCTGGCCGTCTGTATTTACAGACCGAATTTCTGCTAGGCCGCAGACTCATAACTTCTGATCCAGATGCGGCATGAAGCGAGCTTGACGGCAGCCAGGAAATTCTCTGGGTTACGGTCGTATCGCGTGGCGATGCCCCGGAATTGCTTGAGCTTGTTGAAGAAGCGCTCGACGAGGTTGCGCTGGCGATAGACCCAGCTTGAGAAGGCGAAGGTCTTTTTGCGGTTCCGTTTTGGCGGAATATTGGCCCAGGCCTTGCGCGCGTCGGCAAGGGCGCGGATGGCGTCACTGTCATAGGCCCGGTCGGCCAGCAGGATGGCCCCCTCCTTCAAGTCTTTGAGCAGGCCCTCCGCTGATCGGCCGTCATGAGCTTGCCCCGGCGTGAGGGCCAGTTTCACCGGCCGACCTTCAGCGTCGACAAGGGCATGGATCTTGGTCGTCAGTCCACCCCGGGAACGGCCCATGCAGCCATCGTCAGATCCCCCTTTTTACCGGTCGCACCATGCTGATGGACCCGGACGCAACTACTGTCGATCATGACGATGTCGCTGTCGTAAGCCGCTGAGATTGCCTCCAAAAGCCGATCCCATACCCCGGCCTTGCGCCAGCGGACGAAGCGATTGTAGCAGGTCGTATGGGGGCCGTAACGCTCCGGTATCTCCGCCCAAGGCGTGCCTGCCCGGAACCGCCACAGAATGCCGTTCAGCACCCGCCGGTCATCGACACGTGGTACCCCGCGCGGCTTGTTCGGCAGCAAAGGTGCGATAATCGACCATTCGAAATCTGTCAGTTCGTAGCGGCGGCGGCTCATGAAAACTCCCTCGTTCGGCAACAAGAGACATGAATCACATCAAGACCGAAAGGGGAATCCTGTTTATGAGTTTACGGCCTAGGGAACCTCGACTTTCAGGTTTATTGGGGAAGTGCAAAGCGGACGGCTCCGAAGGAGGTCGGCTGTTGCAATGGCGCAGGCTGCGACCATCGGGACAAAAAAAGCCTGCAAAGAGGTCGACCCTCAACCATTGAGGCACAATATTATTGATTTTACTCGGAACAAGAAAATCGACGACCCGCCAAGTCGAAAACACTATTTCGAATGTTGAACCATCCCTTCGTTTTCTGCGCGCTCGATTGCTCGGCGGTTTGCGCCCGTATCGTCAACCAGAACAAGTTTATTAAATCGTTGCCTGAAATTCGCGTGTTCAAATGCAGCATTGCTGCTTGCCTTGTCTCGCTCCCAGGCTGCTATCAATTCATCAGGATCAATTACCAAAATCCTTGTGAAACCGCGATGCGCAGGCGTCTCATGGAGACGAATTAGCGCCATCAGCTTCCTACTTTTCCTTCCCGTGGGATTTGCTGCACTTTGCTCCGGGCTGGCGTCGACTTCAATGGTATAGGTCCCAGCAGGCAGAACCTCATCGCAATCACCGATCATGAACGGATTCAGAAACGTAATTGTCCTTGTACTTGAACGAATTGTCATCAAAGGCCTCCAGTGAGATTCAGGTCAGGAGGAGGAGCCTCACCCCGAATAGTTCCCTTTTCTCGTCTCAAAATTGTTAAAGTAAAAATGCAGGAGATAAGTTTCACATTATTTATATAGGTTGCTATTTTTATTTTACAATATCAAAAATAGTAATTAGCTTTAAAAAAAAATACATTGTTTAAAAATATATACGTTCGACGAAACAAAAAGGTACTGAAGCTCCAGTATGCGCAATGCATAACAATCGCATTGAAACATGCAGGGGGAGAGAACAAGGGCCTGATCGCTGCCCGCTTGCGTCAAATTAAGAGCTATTTTTTGGTGCTCCGCGGGCCAAGCCATATTCCGCTCTGCCGGAACAGCACGGAAATTCCAACCAACGCCGAAATGCACGATCCGGCAAGTATCCCTAGCTTGGCTTCATCGAGCGACGCCGCATCAAATGCAAGGTCGGCAATGAATAGGGACATGGTAAAGCCGATGCCTGTCAGGAAAGCACCGGCCACCATGAACGACCATGTGAGCCCTGGGCTCAGAACCGCCCACCCCAATCGCACAGCAACCCATGAAAATCCCAACACACCGATAGGTTTCCCAAAGACCAGCCCCACAAAAATTGCGATCGAGATTTCATTCCCAAAGTCCACATTGGTTATCAAAACCCCGGTATTGGCGAGGGCGAAGATCGGCATGACCGCAAACCCTACCCATGGGTGCAGCATCATTTCCAGTCGTTCAACCGGCGAAAGAGATTCGTCGACCGCCTTGCCTGCTTGCCTTAGGTCGCGTCGAACTGCCGTGTCTCCGCTCCAATGGTCGCCTTCCGGATAGGCGAGTACGCGCCCAAGGATCGCCCTTAAACGCAAATCGTTCACCCACACGCGTGTCGGTGTCATTAGACCAAGCATTACGCCGGCAATAGTCGGGTGAATTCCGGAAGCATCCAGACACAGCCAGACCAGGCCTCCAAGAAGAAAGTAGATTGGAATATTTCTGACCCCGAGGCCCGCGAAGACTGCGACAACAACAAGCCCGAAAACCCCGAAGCCTGCTGCTGTCCAGTCCAACGGCCCACCATATCCGATTGCAACGACCAGGATGGCTCCAACGTCATCGAATATGGCAAGCGAGAGCAAAAACAGTCGAAGGGGCGAAGGAATGCGCGAACCGAATATCGCCAGGCAACCAATCACGAAGGCGGTATCGGTTGCCATCACGGTTCCCCAAGCATGCGCTCCCGGCTTGCCGAACATTACCAGCAGGTAGACGGAAGCCGGAATCAGCATGCCGCCCACGGCCGCAGCCAGCGGAAGTGCCGCGGCTCTTACATTCCGCAACTCACCAAGAACCAACTCCCGTTTTAGTTCCAGAGAGATCACGAAAAAGAAGAATGTCATAAGTCCGTCGTTGATCCAGTGACGCAGGGATCGAACGAATTCCAGTGGTCCTATACGAAATCCAACTGGCATTTCCCAGAACGCCAAGAAACCAATGGACCAGGCCGAATTGGCCAGGATCAAAGCCATGACTGCGGAAACAAACAGCAATCCGCCCGCCGCAGCCTCAACCTTCAGAAAGCGACCAATTGGCTTGGTGACATAGTCGGCTATTTCCTGAGGAAGATGAGCGTCTCTTTGATTATCCATAGCTGGCGTTTGTCCATTTCAGCTTTGTGACTGGCATTGGGCAGCAACATATGACTAGATAACTAATGATGCAGTTATACAACCGGCATTCTAAGCTGGTCAGAATACCCTTAAGGCAATTCACAATCGCCGCATTTTCACAATGCGGACGATGGCAAAGGTAGCATCTGCAATGCTGACTTGCGGTCTATGCATCCCATCAATCCTGCCCTGCACCGCCGACGAGCATCAATCGAAGCAAGGAAAGATGGCCGATGCCTGAAGTTTCAACGATGACTTTTCATATCTGGGCAACATACGCCCTGGTAATAGCTGCCATTGTTGGTTTTGCCTCTGAGAGAATACGGGTCGAAATCACCTCGCTTCTGATCATGGCGGCATTGCTCATGCTCTTCGAATTCTTTCCCCTAACCGGTCCCAACGGCGAGAATCTACTGAATGCTCACAACCTGCTGGCCGGGTTTGCAAATCCCGCGTTAATTGCCGTCGTGGCTTTGCTAATTCTCGGCAATGGCCTTTGGCGTTCCGGGGCGCTTGATTGGACTTTGGGGCGGTTCCTCAGTCTCATCGGCAAACGTCGCTTTTTTGCCTTAGGCATTTGTTTCGCGACGGTGTTTGTGGCGAGCCCCTTTGTCAATAATACGCCTGTAGTCGTGATTTTCATACCGATCCTGGAAACGATCGTGCGGCGTTTCTCCATGGCGCCGAGCAAAGTGATGATGCCGCTATCGTTTGTCGCCATACTTGCTGGGATGCTGACTCTTATCGGATCATCCACAAATCTATTGGTATCTGGCGCCCTCAGC
The DNA here is from genome assembly GCF_025136295.1 of Aestuariispira ectoiniformans. Taxonomy (GTDB): domain Bacteria; phylum Pseudomonadota; class Alphaproteobacteria; order UBA8366; family Aestuariispiraceae; genus Aestuariispira_A; species Aestuariispira_A ectoiniformans. The sequence continues at coordinate 2,084,339 of NZ_CP062788.1, forward strand.
CAATTGGGCAGAGAGCCACTTGGCTTTTTCGATTTCACCATTCCCGGCCTCATACTGGCGGCTGTCGGTGTCATATACATCATTTTGGTCGGGCCCCGCCTTCTACACCGTCGCAATTCTCCCATAGAACGTTTCATAGCCGGCGATCACCGGCGATTCATCACACAATTCACGGTGGGAGACGAGCCGAAATTATTGGGATTACAGGTTCAGTTTAACCTTTTGCGCATACAAGGAGCCCGCCTCATACTCCTGCAACGTGGCGAGCGTGCCTTAAGTCCACCCTACGGCCAAAACTTGACGATACAAAAGGGCGATGTGCTGGTCGTTATGGCCACACATGATGCATTGACGGAAGCCCAGACTAAGTTCCCAAACCTTATGTTCAGTATGTCGGGAGAGGATGATATTCCGTCCGGCGAGGAAGAACGCAGAGCGCTATTGTCTCGCAACCAGGTCGTGGCGGAAGTCATGATCGCTCCAGGGTCTCGTCTTGCCGGCTACACACTTGAAGATGTGGGCTTTCGTACCCGGTACGGCTGTTTGGTCCTGGGTATCGAGAGGCGGTCTCAGGTCATCCGGCGCCTCATTGGCAACTCCCTTCGGGAAGGTGATGTCCTTGTGGTACAGGGCGATCGACAGGCGCTGGACAGCATGCGAGAGCATCGCGGGATCATTGTCCTGGACGGTACCGAGCGACCTCTACCAGTTCCACGGTCGGCGAAACTCGCCGGTGCCATCTTCTTTGGCACAATAGTTGTCGCATCCACCGGCACTCTGCCAATTGCTGCAGCAGCCGTAGTCGGCAGTACTTTGATGCTTATAAGCGGTGTGCTGACTTTAAACCAAGCGACCAACGCCATGGATCGAAGAATATTTTTAATGGTGGGGGCATCCCTAGCGCTTGGCGCGGCAATGCTGAAGACGGGGGCAGCAGCCTATCTTGCGCAAAGCCTGCTTGGGTTGCTTGGCTAAGCCGGACCGGCCGTTGTCCTGTCTGCCCTTTTTTTGATGGTCGCTTTGATGACGAACATCCTATCTAATAACGCAACCGCCGTTCTTTTTACGCCGATAGCCCTCGAGTTGGCATTCGGCTTACAGGCCGACCCGATGCCTTTCGCACTCGCGGTCCTCTTCGGCGCCAATTGTTCCTTTGCTACACCTGTCGGCTATCAGACCAACCTCCTGGTAATGGGCCCCGGTTACTATCGATTCAGGGACTTTCTTTACGTCGGCACGCCACTGGTCGTCCTGTTATGGGGCGCCTTCAGTCTATTCATGCCCTGGTATTATGATTTATTGTAAAGTCGCAATAATCGACCGATGGCGTTTAGCGGCCGTGACGCTCTGGTATTTCCGCCCAGTGCGTGTCTGCCCAGAACCCCTCAGGATGCCTGTTCAGCACCCGCCGGTCATCGACACCTGGTGCCCCGCGTGGCTTGTTAGGGCAGTAAAGGTGCGATGATCGACCATATCGAAATCCGTCAGTTCCTAGCGGCGGCTCATAAAAACTCTCTCGTTCGGCAACGAGAGACATGAACCACATCGCACTCGAAATGGAAATCCTGTTTATGAGTTTACGGCCTAGTTCCAATGACACTTCTGCAAGTGTTTAGTCTAGCGACCAATCCTTGCCAAAAAGTAAAAAGCGTAAAATTTTAGAAAAATCGCGTGATTGGTGTTTTTTGTGCAGATGCCGTTCCGTCCAAAAAAAGAAAACCCCGGGAGAAATCCCGGGGTTCAGTTTGCGGTCATGCTCTCACAATTTACCGCTTGGTTCTTATGAGTTCGTCCAACATTTCGTCGGCAGTTGTGATGATCTTGGTGCTCGCGGAGTAAGCACGCTGTGTGGTGATCATGTCGGTAAATTCGTTGGCGAGGTCCACGGTGGAGGACTCGATTGACGAGGGGGCGATACTGCCAGCCCCACCCGCACCGGAGACATGGGCAATTGCGGCACCCGATGCATCCGTCTCGATAAAGACGTTGCCGGTTTTCTGCTGCAGGCCGTTCGGGTTGTTGAAGGTGGTAACCGGCACCTGATAGAGCTTGCGGGTGACACCGTTGCTGTAGAGAGCGGTTACTTCACCGGCCTCGTTGATGCTGACGCCGGTCAGTGAGCCGAACTGTTCACCATCCTGGTCATACCCTTCAACACCACTGGCGCCATTATACTGGGTCAGGCCATCGTTGCCGCCAATCGTGCCGAAGTCGATGTTGATTGCGGCTGCGTCGGATACCGTCCCGAGGGCCCCGTCATGGTCAACAAGCAGTTGGAGTATGCCGCTTGAGGCGTTCCCGTCCACGCCGACGCTGCCGGTACCGTTACCGCCGGTTACCGCGCCCAGGGTGCCATCTGCGTTGAAGGTGATCTGACCGACAGCAACACCAGAGGCACCAGCCAACGCCATATCGGTATAAGGAGCACCGGTCAATTCCGTGTTGTCGATGATGCCGTCACTGTTGGCGTCGTCGCCCATACCCGCAGGTAAGCCTGCATCAGGGTCCAGGAACTGTCCGCCGCCAGCCAGGGTCGCGGTGATGTCCCAGGTGTTGGCACCTGTTTTCTCAAACGTCAGTGTCAGTGTCTTTTGCGTTCCCTGACGGTCGATAATCGGAATTTCCGCATCGACGGTGTCGCCGGTTGCGGCGGTATTCATCAGGTTTGCGTCGAGGCTGATATTCTGCGTCGGGATCGGGTTGGACGACGAAGTCGCCACGTTGATCCCGTTGAAAGCGGACTGGACGTTGGTCGTGGAATAGCCGGAGTTGGTGGAGTTGCGCGGCCAACCGGTCAGATAGAAGCCTGCCGCATTGACGAGGTTGCCGTCTTTGTCCGGGCGGAACTCGCCAGCGCGGGTGTAGAGGATATCGCCCGTGATATCCCAGTTACCGGTGGACGTGTTACGGGTCAGACTGTCGGTCACGGTGAAGAAACCGGACTGATCGATGGCGATATCCGTTGAGATCGATGAGGATTTCAACAGGCCCTGGACGTCATATTCACGCCCGACCGAGGACTGTACGCCGCCGGAACTGTAAAGTGTCGGCGAGGCGGCTGTGGTCACCAGCGACGAGAAGCGGGCTTTGCTGACCTTGTAGCCATTGGTGTTCACGTTGGCGATGTTGTCGGAAATCATCGCCATGGACTGGCTTTGGGCGAAAAGCCCGGAAACGCCAGATCTCAATGCACCGTAAAGACTCATTTCATATTCCTCCGCTTAATACCTTAACTTTCGCTGCTTTCAAGTGTTGGAGGTCTCTGAACCAGCGGGGTTGAGGATTGCCTCCACCCTGTTGATGTTCACCGGTACATTGCCTAGATACAAAATCGTCTGGCCGTCGGTGTATTCTACAGAGGTCACCTTCCCGCGGACGCTGTATTTCAGATTTTCTTCGATTGGAGCCTCATCTTTATCGACGGCTTTGATCTCGAAAGAATATGAGCCTTCTGGCAGGTAGTTCCCGAGCCCATCTTTGCCTTCCCATTCAAAGGAATGGCTGCCTTTCGCGGTTTCCGCCGGGCCGCTGTAAACCAGATTGTCGTCTTCGTCATGAATCTGGATTACGGCGGTTTTGGCATCTTCCGGCAGGGCGTAGTCCAAGGTCACCGTTTCTTCGGCCCCCTTGGGGAATGCGTTGTAGTCCACTTTGACGGTCTGCCCCATATAAGAGACCGCGCCGATGGCCTGGTTTGTCCCTTGCAGGGCAATCAGTTTTTCAAGGTTCGCGTTCTGCTGAATGCCTTGCTCCACATCGGCGTATTGCGTCAACTGCTTGGTAAATTCATTACTGTCCGTAGGTGACAGCGGATCCTGGTTCTGCAATTGTGTTGTCAGGATCATCAGAAAGCTGTCCAGGTCGTTCGACAGACCTGCAAGTGAGGACTGCGATTTCGTATTGCCCGAGTAATAGGGGGCGGTTACGGATCCGATTGACATGATTAATACTCCCTAACTCTCGCTATACTCTGACATTCAGCCTGCCGTCCTGATCCAGGACCACGTCTTCACCGTCGCCGAGAAGCGGGCTGTCATCCAGAACCGGCGCATCTCCATCAAGGGAGAAGTCTTCGCCCTGGCCACCGGAACCGCCTGCATCGCCCTGGGCGGTCTGCTGCTGGTTGGAGCCATCCTGCCCCTGAAGGTTGAAGTTCAGGCTGTTGGCATCTGTTTGCAGGCCTGCGTCATTCAGCGTCAGGATCAGATTGCGGGCGTCATTGCGCAGCATGTCCAGTGTCTCGGGTTTTTCTGCCGAGATCGTGGCATGCATGCGACCGTCATGGCCCAGTTCCATCTTTACTTCAATCTTGCCCAACTCAAGGGGGCGCAACTGGATATTGATGCGGTCATTTCCCTGACCGGCCGCGCGTTGAATATTGACCGCGACCTGATCGGCAACGACCTGGGCCGGTACCTGCGGACGGCGCGCGTGACTGGCAACCGGAGTGCTGCCACGTTGAATGCTTCCGTTCTGGCCTTGTACGGCGGTCGCGCCAGTCAAAGGATCGGCAGAGGCAATCTGGCCGCTGCTGCCGCCCAGATTGGCGACTGCTGCTTCTTTGCCGCCAGCGCTGGTTTGGGCGGCGGCCAGTGCATTATTGAAAGATGCACTGCCTGTTGCCTGTTGTTGCTGCTGGGCGGTCGACGTTGCGCCCGCCGCCTGGGATTGGACGATATTGGCATTGGCTGTCTGGCCATTCGCATTGGTATTGTTCTGGCCCTGATGCTGGCCATTCGTGCCGTTCCCGCCGTTATGTCCGTTTTGGGCCGCGCCTTTTGCGACAACGGCGCTGCTGCCTTCGGTGCTGGCGTCGGCCATCACAGAAGACTCTGCTGCCAGTTTGCTGGTCGGCTGGGAGCCAACCGCGCTGCTTTGCGTGGTGACAGAGGCCTTGATCGTGTTGTCGTTAGACCCGGCTGTTGCATTTGCTGTCGCGGTCTGTTGTCCGGTGGCCTGCTGTTCTGCCTTTGCACTGACTTTTGCCGCGGCTGCGGCCTGCGCCTGATCAGCCTGCGTGGCCTGATTTGCATTCTGCTTCTGTACCGCAGAATTGGCGTTGGCATGTTCCTTTGCCGCGTCGGCAGCAATAGGTCGCCCTGAAGGTTGATCGGGGCGATGATTCTGTGTCGTTTCCTGACTGCGCTGACGCCCGTCCACTGCCGTATTCGCCTCTGTGCTGCGTTCGCGTGGGGGCGTGTCATCCCGCGTCGGTTTCGTCGGCTCAGGGGGCGTTTCGTTACGCAATGTATCCCGATCCTGCGTCCGGTCCATCGCGGCAAATTTTTCCGCGGACGTCCGGCTTGGCTGAGGAACATCGAGGTTAAGGGCAGAGCCTTTGAAAACGGAATGGCTTTGTGTGTTTTGCGCCATGAATGCGGCAAAAGCGGCTGCAGGATCCTGGGTTTCCTGGCCGTTCTTCTGAGCGTTGTTTTTTTTCGACGCCTGCACTTGGTAGTCGAAGAGTGAGTTTATTTGCGTGCTCATTTCCATTCCTCGTAAACGGAGTGATCTCTCCGCAGCAAGGAACGGGCCAGAATTTAAAAATGTAATTATTTCATATGGTTGATTGTTGGGTAAGGGGGGGGAGGGCGCGGCGTGAACGTCGAGAGGCGTGCGGGGATACCGTCTGGCGGAAGAAACTGCATTCCTGGGAGGTAGTTTTTACCCTTAAAGGGGCATGTGCCGGTCTTCAGGCATGCCAAAATCCCGCATACGAGCAGGGGTGGCGTGCAAAAAAGTCACTGTTAAATAGAGCGGTCCAGCGCGCTGTCTGAATATGCAACGTCTTCCGCCAGGACCTGCTTTGCCTGTTCCGACAGATATTCCACCAATTTCTCTGATGGGATTTTCTGTACGACTTCCTCTGTCCGGGGCTGAAGAATTTCCAGGAAGACAACCTCGTGATCGTTATCATACTCGAGCCGGGTGTTCAGGCCGTTGATCTTGAGATTTTCGAGTGTTGCGAGCGGGCTTTGTCGATCGCCCCGGCTTTCACGGCGCGATGCGTCTTCTTCCCGTGTGTTGGGGTTGGCCAAATCGGTCGTTGCCGTGACGACATTGTCCGGGCTGGTCTGTTCCGTTGCCGTGGCCCCGGCCTGTGCCGTTGCATTCAGGCTTTGCTGTTGCGGTTGCTGCTGCTGCGGTGTCGTTTGCGGCGGCAGGTTGACTTCGATTACCATAATGCACCTCTGTTGATGGCTTCTGCCATCCAAAATGGCCTGCATGTCTGGTTCATAAGCAGGCAAATGGTGTTTCGTGCCATTCTGGGCACCTGGTAGAGTATTGTAATCCTTGAATACATTTCTACCTGGAATGATTATATCGCAGAAAAGTGCGTTTTTTCAAGCTTTCTGACGCGGGTCGTATGTTTGTGGTGGCGTGGCTCTTGCACATTCATTGCGCATAGAGTTAGTTGGTCCCTTACACGAATGCTTTTCGATACATATGTATTGTCTTGTCGGTGCCTAGGGCGATTGTCATTAGAGGGTAAGACGCATGCCTTTAAGAATTAAGCTTCCTGCCAAGGAAAAAATCATCATTAACGGAGCCGTTATTGAGAATGCTGGCGAGGCGACTACAGTTATCTTGCATAATAAGGCGGATATCCTTCGCCGTAAGGAAGTCATGAAGGAAGAGGACGCGGTCTCTCCGTCCCGGCGCATCTATTATTCCCTTCAATGCGCGTATCTGTTCAAGGACGACCGGAAGAAATATCTGGACGCTTTCGAAGGCTATGCCACGGACTATGAGGATGCCGCACCCAGCGCGAAGCCGTTGCTGGACGATATCCGCAAATTCGTTGCCCAGGAAAAATACTACGAAGCCTTGCGCAAGACCCTGAAGGTTATCGAGCATGAAACCGAACGGCTGATCGAGGTCGGGATTCTTCCGCGCCCGGAAGAGGCCAAATAAACTGGGCAGATAGGACTTGCAGGAAGGGCGCTGCAGCCTCGCGCATCAGTGTGAGTTGGTGGGTAGTGGCGAGTAAATCTCTCCGAAAGCCTCCAGGCGCCTCTTCATCTCATTCCGGTCCATGCTTGCCGTAATTTTCCGCATTCGCTCGTGATCGGCTTTCCGATATGTATGGTCGCCCCATTCCACCTGGACCGGAGGGAGGGGCACGTCGGTTTTTGCGAGTTTCGGGGCGAGCTCCGAGAATAACGACGCCGTGGCGGAATAGGCGGCTATCAGAAGGTCGCCGAGGTTACAGCCCGGAGGCACCGCGAATGTGCCCGTGCCCACAATTTCCCCGGCATCCACCGTTGCTGTCATGCGGTGAGCGGTGGCCCCGAATGTTGTTGCTCCATTGTAAATGGCAAAGGAGGCGGGGTGATAGCCCGGGTAAGACGGTGGGGCTGGGTGGAAGTTGTAGCAGTTTCCATCGAGGCTGGAGATTATCTCTTCCGGGACGATTACCGAGGTGCAAAAGCCAATCAGCCGCCTATGTCGTTCCGGACCGGTCCGGCAGAGCCGTTTAAGGTCTTCAAGAGAACCTGCGTGGCTGATTTCTGCTGACCCGGCGTAAGGGCGCAGCAGGTCGGACAAAAATGGGAATTCGGTTTCCCCGGTCAGGAGGATGATGTCAGGCATGATGCAGCTTGGCGGTGATGGAGCAGGGCTGCCCGCGGCCCACGACGGTTAAACTTCCTGATCGGAGGAAAGGGCGCTGTCCAGGGCTGCTGCAGGCGTGTCAGCGGCTTTCTCATCCTGGCTGTTGTCGCTGTCGGCGTTCTGGGCTTCGACACCGTCGCCGGGGTTGCCCATGAGGCCTGCGCCAATCTGCCTGTTGATGTTGATCAGGACCTGCAGCTTTGCTGCGTCGGGGGTTGCCAGGATTTCCGTCGATCGTTTGTCGATGAAGTTGGACAGGTTGATCAGGTTTTCCCGAATTTCACGCGGAACCTGGCAGTCCGGGTCCACGAGTTCAGACTGAATGATTGTCCAAATGCGCCAGTTCAGGCGTGTTTGAACCAGGATGTTCTCAATGTCGTCAGGGGCCTGCCGCGCCTTCTCCAGCCGCCGCGCCATTTCAATCAATGCATAGCCTTCCGCCGCTTGCGGCGACGCATGTTCCAAGGCTGAGCGTTGTTGTTGAGCGTAGGGATTATTCACGTTGACTCCCAACTATTTACTTACAGCTACTGTCCTAACGGTTACCCTAATTTTTTAGCGTAATCTAGAACAAAAACGTAAAAAGCAAGTTAACGCCACTCCGATACTTTACTCGTTTTAGCGGTGGTTTGCACTTTATCTTAACCGGACCGGCCTAGATGGCGGCGCAGCGAAAATTTAGGGCCCATTCTTATGCCTGCCTGCAGTTTGCTTCAATAGACTACAGGAAGTTCACAAGGCTGAGCTGGGACTGTCTGGAGATGGCGGCGTAGGACGACTGGATAAGTGTCTGCAGGGCGGAGAGCTCTGTCGCTGCGGCTGCGGGGTCAACATTCGTCAGGCCATCCAGATTGATCTGGCTGTTGTTGATAAAGTTCGTATGCAAATCCTTCGTATCCTGAAGCTCGTTGATCACGACGCCGTTTGTGGTTTGCAACTGGCGCAACTGCGTCCGGGCCGTATCCGCAATGGTGCGGGCATCGGAAAGAAACTGTTTCCGTTGGTCTTCGGTCAGGCCCGATTGTGTTGCGGACTTAAATCGCAGCAGGGCCTCCACGGTGTTCTGGAAGGCGTCATCGGTGGCTGTGATGCCATAGGTGATCGTCTGATGGTCGGAAACGGAAATCTCGACCTGCTTCCAGGCGTTGGCATCAATCGTGCCGGAGGCGGTAAAGGAGTTGTGGTAGGACTCGACAGTGTTGGTGCCGCCGGCATCGACCGTGTGTTGCGGTATCTGGTTCGCACCTTCAATCGTATTGCCTGCGGTCGGCGGCAGGTCGTTCGTCGTATAGAGCGACAATTGCCGCAGGTCTTTCACTGGCGCTGAATTGTAGTTGGTTCCGGCAAACAGGTAGCGACCGCCAATATCCAGATTCAGATTGGCCTCGAGGTTCAGCATCAGGTTGTCTGCGATGACGGCATTGTCTGCCGCCCAGTTGGGATCCTGCGTCGACAGCGGGTCTGCCGCGTCGATCAGGTCCTGCATGCCATCAATGATGCCCTCAAGAGCGGTGTTATAGGCACCCGTTACAATTTCTGTAAGTTCGATCGAGCGGACGTAGCTTTCGCGGGATGTTACATCCTGCCGCAAATCCACGACCTTGACCGCGTTGGCACCATAGTCTTTCAGTTCCTGGAATTTTTTGCCGGTCGAGACCCGGTATGTCAGCAGATTGAAATCCTCCTGGTTTTGGCGGATTCGGTTTTGATTGCTGATTAATGTTCCGACTGTGCTGACAAATTGAACCATGGGTTTTCACTCCTCAAACTGGCCAATCAAGCTTCTGCCTCTCGGCTGGAATTTAAGACGCAAAACCGGTGCCAGTTGTTAAAGGGAACGGGGTGGGCGGTGTTGAGGTATGTTTTTGCCTAGCGTGCCAGAAGAATCTGTTTGCATTTTATGTATGTTGTAAGCCATTGATTTTATGTATAGTTTTTGGTTTTATTTATCGAGGCGATAGGCAAAAACTGCCATAAGAGGTGGCTTCGCTGTATCGGGAGGGTTGAAAAAAGTGCCGATCTCAGATATCAATTTTAACACGTACTCAAAGAGTGCGAGGGCAGAAGGCCCAAATTGCTAGGCAAAATATTCCAGAAAGGAATAACCAAATGAGTGATATTGCTCTTACAGCTGCACAACGCGGCTCCCTGTTGTCTCTCCAGAACACACAGTCCCTGAGTGAACGTACGCAAACCCGTCTGTCGACCGGTCGTAAGGTCAACAGCGTGGTTGATGACGCCGTTAACTACTTTAAAGCAAAAGGCCTGACCGACCGCGCGTCTGACTTTAGCTTGAAGAAAGACGGCATCGGCCAGGGGATTAGCTCCCTGAACTCTGCTTTGAACGCTATCGAAGGTATCGACAGCCTGCTCAAGCAGATGAAAGGTATTGCAGAGGCAGCGAAATCACAGACCACGACGGAACGTAAGTCTGCCAACAACCAGTTCACGGAAATCGGGAACCAGATTTCCCAGTTGGTGGAAGACGCCTCCTATCAGGGTCTGAACCTGCTTAACTCCACGAACTCCACATTGGACGTGTCTTTCGGTATTCGTACCGCTTCCAAGCTGCAGGTGCAGGGTCTTGACCTGAACAGCAGCGCGGGTGCTGCTGACGGCCTGAAGATGTTCACCATCAATGCCTTTTCTTCCAGTGGCGATCTGGTATTCTCCGCTTTTGGTTCGTCCAACGGTTTCTCCGCTTTGGGGGCCAACAACTCCAACACGACGTTGGCTGATGCTGTTATCACAAAGCTCGACAACGCAGTTTCCACGCTGCGTGGTCAGGCAGCATCCTTGGGTGCGAACGTTGCTATTTTGCAGACCCGTCTCGACTTCACGAATTCCTACGTGAACGAGCTGACGGTTGGTTCTGACAAGCTGACCCTGGCTGACCTGAACGAGGAAGGTGCAAACCTGGTTGCACTGCAGACTCGTCAGCAGTTGGGTATTCAGTCTCTGGCTATTTCCGGTCAGCAGCAGCAGGCAGTGCTGTCTCTCATCGGCTAATCTTCGCCAGTACAGTAATGTTGAAAGGCCTCCCATTGTGGAGGCCTTTCTTCTATTTGATTGAAAAATATAAATTTTTGTTCCTCTGGCACGGCGTTTGCACTTTTTGTCGGCAGTGAAGCGCAAAGCGTAATGCCCTTGTCCAGAAAGGAACAAAGCCATGTCTGATATCGCCCTGACTGCTGCTCAGCGAAATTCGCTCCTGTCTCTGCAGAAGACGCAGACTTTGAGCGAGCGGACGCAAACCCGGCTCTCCACAGGTCGGAAGATCAATAACGTCGTTGATGATGCCGTGAACTACTTTCGAGCCAAGGCGCTGACCGACCGCTCCGAAGACTTCGGTTTGCGTAAGGACGGTATTGACCAGGGTATCAGCGCCATGAACTCTGCATTGAATGCGATCGAGGGGATCGACCGCTTCCTGAAGCAGATGAAAGGTATTGTCGAGGCAGCCAAGTCGCAGTCCACCGGCGAGCGTCAGTCCGCCAATACCCAGTTCCAGGAGCTGGGTAAACAGATTTTCCAGCTGGTAGAGGACGCCTCCTATCAGGGGTTGAATCTGATCGGTTCCACGAACGCCACTTTGGATGTCTCTTTTGGTGTTCGTACGGCCTCCCGCCTTCAGGTGCAGGGGCTTGACTTGAATAGTTCGGGGCTTGCAGGCGGGCTGGGGTTGTTTTCCGTTGCGGCTTTTTCCCCCGCAGGGAATACCTTCAATATTTCTGCATTCGGTTTGTCCAACGGTTTTACCGTGATTGGCGCGAACAACAGTAATAACGCGGCTGCAAGCGTTGCTATTGCCCGTCTGGATTCCACAATCTCCAGGTTGCGTGGTCATGCGGCGAACCTGGGATCGAATGTGGCGATCCTGCAGACCCGTCTCGACTTCACAAATTCCTATGTGAATGAACTGTCCACTGGGTCTGACAAACTGACCCTGGCGGACTTGAACGAAGAAGGCGCAAACCTGGTTGCTCTGCAAACGCGCCAGCAATTGGGTATCCAGTCGCTGTCGATCTCCGGTCAGCAACAGCAAGCCGTTCTGTCTCTGTTGCAGTAAATTCACCAGGGGAAAGTATCAGTTTTTGGGGGAGCCGGCATAATGCTTGGCTCCCCAACCCTTTTTAAATCAAAATAACGCAAAGATATAGAATTCACCCCGCGCATGCTGTAGCTTTAAAAGGTAAAGTGGGAAGTAATTACTTATTGAACTTGGGTGTGCGTTTTTGTGACTACTGCAAATTTAACAGACTTCTTGTCGAAGGCTTTGGATGAGGCCGAAAGTGGGGCATTCGTTCAGGCGTTGGAAGCCCTGCAGCAGGCGTCACAGATGGAGCGCAATTCTTCGTTCATCTATCATGTTATGGGGCTGGTTGCGGTTCGTATGGGTGAAGTGCCGAAGGCAATTGACCTGTTCAAACAAGCACATCAGATGGCACCGGAAATGATGGAACATGCGGAAGCACTGTCCATACTTCACGCACGTACTGGTAATGTCAGCGATAGTTTGTATTACGGCAAATTGTCCACTGTCTTGAAGGCATCCCCCCTGAAGTCCTTGTTGTTGCCGGAATGGCTCGGTTCATTCGAGGGCAGTTTTACCGAAGTTGAAAAAGCACCTTTTCTGGAACGGGGAACAAAAGCGCTTCGAAGAGGATTGCTGCGTCGCGCGCTGACCGAGTTTCAACGGGAAGCCGAATTGCATCCTAACCATGGTGAGCCATGGCGCTTGCTGGCACAGGTGTTGCGGCTTCAACGGCGACCAGTGGAAGAAGCCCTGATTTTGCAGGGGTTGGAAGATTCAGGTGACCTCGTTGCGTATGACTATGCAGAAATTGGTCACGTACTGAATGCTCTGGGCCGTCGCCAGGAGGCTAAAGCCGCGTATCAATCGGCCAAGGAAAGAGAACCGGACAATCCGGATATTTATGCTCAAGAAATTGCGGACCTCTATCATTGCGAGGACCCCGTCACGGATGAAATCCTCGATGCCGAAACTGCATGGGGGCAGGCTTTTGCTGCGGACAATCGAGAGGGGAGTGCAGGAGAAACAACAGCAAATGTCCAAGGGACGCTGACCGTTGGTTTTGTGTCTTCCCGATTTAGATTAGATGCCGGACTGGATCACCTGCTGCCGCTGTTTCTTCATCCGCATAGAGGCAGGCTGAAGATCAACCTCTATTGCTACAATGCCTTCGACGACGCAATGACGCGACGGGTTGCCGGGAGCGTGAACGAGTTCCAGGACCTGAGGAATGTGGACGAAAAAACTGCCGCCACCATAATCAGGAATGACGGTGTGCAGGTTCTGATTGATCTGGATGGTGTCGCAACCCCCCATCACACGAGGCTTTACGGAGAAGGGGCCTGTCCCATCCAGTTGCGCTACAACGGTTTGGCTGCTTCCGCCGAAGCCATGGGATATACTGCGGCCTTCGGGAGCGAGTTCTCCTACTCCGGAGAGCAAAATGACGCATGTTTGGTGAAAGGCGGCTTTTTTGGGTTGCCGTCAGCCTCACAGTCGGAACAGGAAACCCTGAGTTCCGCAGGCGGTCTGAAAGTCCTGGGATGGATGCCTTGCTTCAACAAGGTGAATGATCATTCCTTGGAAATGTTGAAGAAAATCACGCAAAAATTCGGTGACATATCGGTACGCGTTTTTTCAAACAGCGTAGGCGGGCCCCAAGGGGTTAATGAGCTTCTAGGGCTGATTTCCAGGCATGGATTACAGCCACTTGTCGAGTTTTCGGACTGGAGCGCTGACATGGAAGAGGCAAGGTCATCGTTTTTTTCCGGCGTCGACTTGATGCTGGATATTGGCGGTGATGCAGGCACAGATAATTTGCTGAGTTCGGTGATGTATGAATTGCCGACGGTAAGCATTCCAGGCCGTCTCCCCGAGGCTCGGGAAGGAAGTTCTATTCTGCAGGCCATCGTTGGTGACGGTTGGATATGCAGGGACGTTGATGACCTTGTTGCAAAACTCGAACGCTGGAAGAACACACCAGGTCTTTGGAAAAAAGACCGGTCAACGTTTCAGGAGGATGTTCGGCTTTCCCGGGCGCCACAATATCTCAGTGATCGGTTCTCCGCCTTGGAAGAGGCGCTCTTTCAATTGGTGGGACGAAGCTAGAACATGCCGGTTGGTTTAACTATGAAGTATGATCCGGACCTTTACGAACGTAATCTGCAATGCCTGGAGCAACAACAGCCTGCCTTGGTGGGGCTGCTTCGTTCGCTGGAAAACATTGCAACAAAGGTGGTGGAGGATGAGGACGGCGGGCTGAACCTGGATCTGGGGCATACCCGCTTCTATGAGAGAGATGCTGAGACCTTTGCCAAGGACCAGCTCAAACACTACTGGGAACACCCAGACAGGATCGACGTTTCTGGTGCAGGCCTGGGGGTGACCAAGGAGAAGCGGGATATTGATAGCACGCGGTCACTGGCGGAACGTATGCTTTTGCTTTCCAGAAACTGGATGACGGAAAATGGCCTTGTGGGCAAGTTTGAGTTGAAGGATGCCGATGCAGGCTTTCTCTTCATACTTGGCATCGGGCTTGGCTGTCATGTTGATTCTCTTCTGGAGGATGCGCAGGTACAGCATATTGTGATCGTGGAACAGTTTCCCGAATTTCTGTACCACTGCCTGCATCTGCATGACCTTTCCGATTGGTATACTTCCGTTGAGGCAAAGGGGGGATCCTTGATGTTCCTCCTGGGCGACGATCCTTCTTTTTTGACGACCAATCTGTATTCGATTGTAAAATTCAAGGCCTTTGAAATAACGGATGGGTCATATTTCTACGTTCACTATAATTCCTACTTCCTCAAGCAAGTTGAACGCGAATTCCGGGAAAAAATCTCGCTGATTACAGCCAATCCTGGCTTCTTCGAAGACGAAATCAAAATGCTTTCGAATTGTTTTCGAAACATCACGTCCTATGACCATTTGACGTTTGTTGTGAAAACACGGCTTGAGAAAGAGACACCTATTGTCATCGTCGGTTCGGGCCCGTCCCTGGATACGTCGATTGGCCTTATCAAAGAAAATAGAGACAAGATTATCGTCTTATCTTGCGGGACCGGTTTAGGGTCTCTTCTGGGGCATGGGGTTACTCCGGATTTTCATGCAGAATTAGAAAACACTCCAGGGCCGCTGGAGGTTGTGGGTAATCTGTCAAAACAATATGACTTGTCCCCGATAACCCTGATCGCCTCGAATACGATCAATCCGGAGCTGCCAAAGCTTTTCAAGCGCAGGATTTTATTCTTCCGGGATTCGGTGACGTCGACTTATGCCTTCGGCGGACCGTATGGGGCGGTTTACAACGCGGCGCCGACCGTGACAAATGCGGGGGCTCGTCTTGCTGTCGGCCTGGGCTTCAGGAAACTCTATCTCGTTGGAGTGGATTTGGGTTCCCGTGAAAAAGGAAAGCATCACTCTGCCCAATCCGTATATGTTGCGGACAAGAATTTTCTCGCGACACATCCGGGCCATAAGGCTGCCTCGAATTTCAAGCATCAGGCGCGCGGAAATTTTGGTGGCACAATCCAGACAAATCAGAGTTTCCTGTGGTCTTCGACCATGTTTCAGGCACTGAAGGAATATGACGACAACGTCGAACTCGTCAATTGCAGTGACGGGATCAGAATTTCCGGTGCCACCCCGCAGCTTCCGGAAACCGTACAGTTCAAGACAAGTGTTGCCCGACGTAACCGCGAACTGGCTATGCTGATACAGGAGCATGATGAGGGCGCGGGCAGGCTGCCGATCAATGTCTCGGATATGGAAAAAATAGACAGGAAGATGGCGGCATTCTACGGCGGGATTGAAAATGCCCTGGATGGTTTCAGTCCTAGCAAAGCCGATTTTTTCAAGCTCTATGAAGTCTTGCGGGAGTTGACTTACAAGAGCGATAAAGACAACAGTGTCGAAAGCCGCGTTGTTAGGCAGTTCCATATTGGAACCGTCATGATGTTTATTCAGATTGCACATATAATATTGCGCCGCCTCCCGGAAAACGTGCGTCCCGGCTATCTGGAATTCTTCCGTGATCAGTTTGAAGCCTTTCTGTCGGAAATGAGAGAGAAGGGACTGGAATGCACCGGCGGAATTCTCAAGCAGGCAAAAGAACTTTCACAGTAGTAAAGGTTGCAGACGATGAAGCTGTTTGGAAAAGACCTCGCAAAAGAAGTTGTGCTGGTTGCCGAGATCGGTGTGAACCACGAGGGTGATCCCGAAAAAGCTTTTGAACTCATGCGGCTGGCGGCACAGGCGGGTGCGGATGCGGTCAAGTTTCAGTCCTATACGGCCGAACGCTTTATTTCAGCGGTAGACCCGGATCGTCTGGAACGTGTTGGGCGATTTGCCCTGGATGAACAGACCCACCGCGAGTTGGCTACTGAAGCGAAGTCACTGGGGGTCAGCTTCTTCTCCTCCGCGATTTCGGAAGACTGGGTGCCTCTGCTGGCGGAATTGGGCGAGGCGATCAAGATTGCCAGTGGTGATCTGACTTTTGAGCCTGTTATTCGCGCAGCCACGGAAAGCGGTCGCAAGGTTTTGCTATCGACGGGTGCGTCTGACATTGATGAAATTGACCGGGCCGTGGCCTGGGTCAGGGATGTTGTCGGAGACGAAAACCTGTCGTCGCGATTGCTGTTGATGCATTGTGTTTCAGCCTATCCAACGCCGATGGAACAGGCGAATTTTCTGTCTATTCCGTTCCTGCAACAGAGGTATCATCCCGTAGCGGTCGGATACTCCAACCACGTTATTGGAACAGAGGCCGCGATAGCTGCCGTTGCGCTGGGCGCACGCGTGGTGGAAATGCATTTCACAGATCAAAAGGACGGGCGGGAATTCAGGGATCATAGCCTTTCTGCAGATGCTGCCGATATTCGATACTTGACTGAAATCTTGCCGAAGGTGGCAGCCGGAAGGGGCACTTGGGGGAAACCTGTTCAGGCGTGCGAAGAAACGATGCCGGAAATTATCCGCAAAGGTGTTGTTGCCGCGCATGATCTGGAGGCGGGAACTGTGCTGAGCCAGGACGATCTGATGTTTGCCCGCCCGGCATCGGAGTATTCCGCAGGAGAATTGCCACAGTTGATTGGGGCGACGTTGAATATGCCCTGCAGCAAAGGACACCCCATACTCCGAAGCTCTGTGGAGCGTTCCTAGGCATCTGAAAATTCAATAGAAAGAGCAGTCTGTCGGATCATGACCAGGTTAAACCCGCCCTGCGAAGCATGCGAAATGTGTGGGGGCATTGAGTGGAACTTCGAAGCCCGTTTCACGGAGCCTCCCAAGGGTGAGACCGATCTCGGTCTTGCGCCGTATTGTCGTGAGGTTTGGTCATGCGGTGGCTGCGGGCATGTGATTAACCATCACGATATGGATCTCAGCAAGATCTACAGTAAGAAATACTGGGATCAGACTTACGCCGACAGGGTTCGCAGCACCTATGATCGAATAATGTCCCTGCCGGAAGACCAGTCGGATAACCAACAGCGTGTCGCTTTTATCAATGAATACTGGGCCCTGCATCATACGGGGCAGGCCAGAACCTTGCTGGATATCGGGGCTGGATTGGCAGTGTTCCCTGCCGCGATGAGAGAGACGGGCTGGACCTGTACGGCGTTGGACCCGGACCCGCGTGCGGCGGAGCATGCGAGGCAGGTCGCGCAGGTTGATGCCATTGCCGCGGATTTTATGGAAGCTGATCTCTCCCGGAAGTTTAGTCTCGTTTCCCTGAACAAGGTGTTGGAACATGTCCCGGACCCGGTTTCCATGCTGGGCCGGGTAAGGGAAGTTTTGCATCAGGATGGTTTGGTCTATCTGGAATTGCCGGATGGCGAGGCAGCGTTAAAAGATACACCTGCCAGACAGGAGATGTTTCTGGAACATTACTGCGCCTATTCCATGGCGTCCATGGCGCTTCTGATCCTTAAATCTGGTTTCCGCTGTGACTATCTGGATCGTCTGCGCCAGCGGAGTGGGAAATACACGCTGCGGGCCTTTTTGCGACGCCCTCAATGACACACCCTTCCTATATAAGCGAACAGCGGTTTGAGGCTGATTTCCTGAAAGGTCCTGTTTGGCGTCTGGATAAAGCGGAAATGGCTCAGCAGGCTGTTGCTGACGCCAGACTGGCGGATGTTCGGCTGATGGGGTGCCGTCTGCCGGAGCCGGACGATCGGACTGGATATCTTGAGTCCGCAGGTTTCAGAAAGGTTGAAACTCTCGTCTCCTTGGCGCGGCCTGTTCGAAGAGGCGTTCCCATGCCCGAGGGTGTTCGCGCTGCGCGATCAGAGGACGCAGATGCTGCAGGATGCCGTAGGGTTGGGGAGGCCGCATTCACGTCGGATCGATATCATGCCGACCCCGATGTCCCTGACGAGGCAGCAGATGCATTGAAGGGGGCCTGGGCGTATAATGCCGTGATGGCGCGCGCGGACCGCGTGTTCATCTATGACGAAGGGAACGGTATTCTTGGTTTCAACGCCTGTTTGTTGAGGGGACAAACGGTTGTTATCGACCTTATCGGGGTGATGCCGGGACGGCAGGGAGCCGGGATCGGTGCAAAGCTGCTCCTGGCGATGGACGCAGATTACCAGGGACTCGCCGATAGGGTGGAAGTCGGAACCCAATTTTCCAATTCTGGGTCTCTCTCATTCTACAGGAATGACGGGTTTGAAGAATTCCGACGAGAACAAACCTGGCATTGGACGGCGTAGTTACTGGTCGAGTTTGCTCAGTATTTCATCCAATGAAGCTTTAACCGGGTCGTCGAGTGAACTGATTACCTGTTTCACCCTCTGCAAGTCTTCCGGTGTGTCTACGACCAGGCGAATGTCGGCATTAGGGGGCTTTCCGCTGTTGGGCAGATTGCGGATGTCGAAGGATGCCGCGTTTTGATAGGCAAAAAGCGTCACATGTTCCAAGAGAGACAGGTCCGCGGTTTCCTCGCATATCCGGCGCATTGCTGTGTGGCTGATGATTTCCGCGCTGGTTCCCAAGGGAAAGGTCCGGGGAAATACGTTAGTTGCAAGGTCGCAACCTGTTTCCAGGAAAACGTTGATAACCTCGTCTACGACTTCCGGATCGACCAGTGGACTGTCGGCACAGATGCGCACAAACCAGTCCAGTCGATGTGCATCCATGCAATCAAGACAGCGTTTGGCCACATTGTCCAGGTCGCCACGGAAAAGCGGGATACCGTGTTTATCGGCAATGCCGGATAAGGGAGAATCGATCTCCCTATCCGTCGTTGCAAGGATTAACGGAAGTCCGTGGCGGCTTCGTTTCAGGCGTTCAATGGCAAGGTCCAAGGCACATTGCCCATTGCCCAGGTCCAACAGCTGCTTGCCTGGCAAACGCCGGGAATCAAGACGGGCAAGCAGGACAATAGCACCTCTGCCTCGCTGTGTTTTGTCCATCGCGTCAGGCCGTCAGAAAGAATTGGCTTTGTGTTTTGCGCGCTCCCAGGCCTCCACATACCACTCGCAATATTGCTTGTAGCCGACTTCCAGGGGCCATTCAGGCTCAAACCCGAGGACGTCTTTGGCGCGCTCTGTGGACAGCGTCCCGCGAACCGGTTTGTCGACCATACGCGGGCGTTCCTCAAGGATCGTTCCCGGCACGACGGATTCGACAATGTCAGCCAGTTCCTTGATCGTCCGGGCGTTGCCAAACGTCAGGTTGAAGGTATTGGAGTGATGGCGACCCTCATGCAGGGCCAGGGCGCGAACCTGCCCCTGGACCAGGTCTTTGATATAGGTGAAATCCAGACGTCCGTCGCCGCCGCCTTCCAGCAGCAAAGGTTTTCCGGTCAGGGCATTCTCGACAAATTTCTGGCTGACGCGCTGGCTGATGCAACGCTCACCATAAAGGGCGCTGGGGCGGATGACCGTTGTTCCCAGGTTATACTGACTGCGATAGGTTCGAACCAGCCGTTCGCCCATGAATTTGGTGTTGGCATAGATGCCTTCCGGGCGGGGGAAGGTGGTTTCGTCGACGGTGTCGCCTTCGAAGTCCCCATATACCGTGCTGGAGGACATGAACATAACCTGGTTTATGCGGTCGACACGCGGCCGTACCAGTTCCAGCATATTTCGCAGGGTGATCAACTGTAGGTCAAAGCAAAGGCCCGGTTCTGCCTTGGCATCAACCGCGCTCGCAATGGCGGCCAGATGAACGACTTTCGTCGGTTCATATTCTTCGAAAATCCGCGCAAGGTCGGTCAGGATACGGGCGTCGCAGTTGCGCAGGTGCACACCGGCATCCCGCAGCATTGAAAACCGTGAAAGAAGGAAGTCCTGATAGGCCTGGCGTTGGGTCATGTCCTGGCTCGATTGGAAGCAGTTTTCAATCAGGCTGTTGACCATCAGGTTGTCGGCGATCATCACTTCGGCGCCCATCTGGGCAAGTTCCAGGCCCAGGTTATGACCGATAAAACCGGCGCCACCAACAAGCAGAATACGCTGGCCTTCCAGTTTGGGTTTCAGGCTTTCATAGGGGATATGCGTCATTTCTTGACTCCTTTCACGAGCTTCTGCTCTTCACAAGCGCGTCTTTCAACGCTGCGGCAATCCGGTTGACACCGTCTTCAGGCAAATGCGGCCCCAGCGGCAAGGACAAGGTCTGCGCTGCGAGCCATTCGGCAACCGGGAACTGCCCCTCTTTGTATCCGTATTTTTCTTTATAATAGGTAAACAGCGGCACAGCCCCGGGATAGTGCACGGAAAAACCGATCCCAGCGGCCTTCAGATGGTCCATGACCTGATCCCGGTCAATCGACCCATCCTTGGGTAATACGGTATTCAGGCAGTAATAGCTGGGCTGTGCTGTTTCATGCTGGCCGGGGAAGAGGGTTAATTCTTCAATCTCGGCAAGAGCCGTTGTCAGGGCATTATAGTTGGCCGCGCGGATGGCATGAAAGTCGTCCAGACGGGAAAGCTGTGCCAGGCCAACGGCGGCTTCCACTTCACTCATGCGGTAGTTGAAGCCCAACTGGTCTACATCGTAGATGCCGGGTTTGGCGCGGTCACCCAGGGCGCGGTTGTATCCAAAGGCGCGGCGTTTGCGCAGGGCATCCGCCAAAGCATCGTCATTGGTGGAGACCATACCCCCTTCGATCGAGGTCATCTGTTTGACCGGATAGAAGGAAAAGCTGCCCGCCAGTCCCAGGTTGCCTGCCTTCCGGCCCTTATAATCGCTGTCGAGGGCGATTGCGCAATCCTCGAGGACGAATGCCCCGTGGCGTTCCGCGACGGCGTTGATCCTGTCCATATCACAGGGCGTGCCCAGATAGTGGACCGGCATGATTGCGGCCAACGGTTCGTCCTGGCTGTCCAGCAAGTCTGCGGACATATTGCCGGACAAGGGATCCGCATCGACGAAGACCGGCGTTGCGCCCGTCAGTTCAACGCTATGGGCGGTTGCTACATGGGTCATGGCCGGGACGGCGACGCGATCGCCGGGGCCGATATCCTTGACGAATAAGGTCAGGTGAAGACCTGCGGTACAGCTCGAAACCGCAACCGCGTGTTTGGTTCCGATCCGCTCGGCAAAAGCTTCCTCAAAGGCGGGGGTTACTTTGCCATGAACCAGCATCCCGCTTTCCATGACGTCCCGGATTGCGTCAAGTTCGCAATCGCTGATCTGTGGTTTGCCAAAGGGGATGGGATTGTTTGATGACATTTAATCAGGTCTCGCTCTAGATCGTGTATGTCACGTCGACGTTTCGCCTATTTTGAACCGATTCCCAGCAGGCGAAACATATTTCCATGACCCTGAACACATCTTGCGCACCGACGTTGGGTTCCCTGCCTTCACGGATTGCCGCGACGAAGTCGGGCAGCAGGTCGCCTTTTTCAACGGCGGGATAGGGGACAGTGAAGGGCTCTTCGTCCTCTGGCCGGTCGCCACGGAAGAGACGCCCGTCGGGGATGCCGTTTTCGAAGCTGAGCTTGGTTCCATAGAGATTCAGGCTGTGCATCTTATGCCGTTGCGGCCCGAAGGTTGTTGTATTCTTGGCCAGAGCATCGCTTTCAAAGCGCAGCAAATTGGTCATGACATCCGGGTAGGCAAAGCTGCTTCCCCTTGTTTGTTTCTTTGCGCCCATACTAGTGACTTCTGTCACCTCTTCACCGATGATCCAGCGCATCAGGTCGATCAGGTGGATGCCGCCGCCATAGGTTACGCAGTAGAAATCCATCTGTCCGCGCCAGCCCTCGGTGATCTTCCAGAGAATCTGGTGAAGGTAATCGCCTTCCATATAGAAAATGTCGCCGAAGTCACCCCGCTGGACCATTTCGCGTAGCGCGATGAAACGGGGACTTTGACGCAGGATCAGGTTGGAGGAGATGCGTTTGCCGCTGTCCTGTTGGGCACGGATCACTTTTGCCAGGTCTTCCCGGTTCAAGGTGATCGGCTTTTCCACCATCACATGCTTTCCCGCGTTGAAGGCCTCGATGACCTGGGCGGCGTGATAGTTATCGTAAGTACAAATGGAAACCGCATCAATGCGCGGGTCTTCTATAATCTTGCGATAGTCGGTGTATCGTCCGTCCACTTCCTGCCGGTCGGCCACGGCATGCAGCTTTTCTTCGTCCATATCGCAGACAGCGGCGACGGTGACGCCGGGGATTTCCCTATAGGCGGCAACATGCCGTTCGCCGACACCCAGGCCGATAACACCTATCGATATTTCTTGCATTTTATCTCACAAATTAACGGATCGCTTGTTCAAGGGTGGAGAACATTTCGTCGACCGTCTGGATGACACGGGCCGTGGCCGCATAGGAATTTTGCAGGACTGTCAGCGCCGCCATCTCGGAGTCGATATCCACACCGACTTCCTGGCGAAGCTGTTCGTCCAGATTGTTATGCAGGGTCATAGAATCTGAATACAGATTGCCGAAACGTTCCGCCCTTGTGGTTACATCCACGAAGATATCCGATACCAGCCCGGTATAGGAAGTGCCGCTGGTGGAAAAACCGGACCCGTTAATGCCCCGGTTGTTGCCGTTCATTGATTGCACAACGCCGGTTGCGGAGGATTTTTTCAGGCTTGCGGTGCCATTGGTCAGCGTGTCGTTTACCCGGAAATTCAGGCGGGTCGCATCAGACAGGGCAGAGCCGGTTTTAACCTCGAAAAGGTCCAGGTTTTGCTCTCCGGTCTCGCCTCTGTTGGTTACTTCCGCACTGCCGCCGACAAAAGTAAAGCCAAGGGCAGACAGCGGTGTATTGTTTGTCTGCTGGATATCCAGGCTGCCGCGGGTTGTCGATATCTCCAGTCCACCAGAACTGTTGAGGCGGGCGCGAACACCGTCAATGTCGTTCAGGTCGTCCAACAGGTCCTGTGTGGAATAGGGAGACGCACCGATTGTGACGGTAACGGCTGCCCCACCGCCAACGGAAACCGAGAACTGATCAGCGGCTGCGATACCGGCAAGGGAGGTCAGGTCTGCGTTGCCGGTGATATCCAGGCTGCCCGTGGAATTTTCCTGATTATAGGCGTAGCTGAGCGTCGGGGGATTGTCCGCCGCCACCGTCGTGGAGGCCCCGAACCCGATTGCTGTCTGGAGGGCACCGGTGGAAACGGCCACTGTCATACCCTCGCCTTCGGTCAGGATCTGCAATTGGCCATGACCATCGAAGCGGGCAGAGACATTGTCCAGGGCGTTCAATTTCGCCAGTACCGTCGCAGGGGTATCAGCGGCAAGGATGTTGGCGACCCTAGGCGTGCCGCCCACGGTGACGGTAATCGTGCCAGCCGCGCCAACTGTGGCATTGTCTTCAATGGCGACGCTGCCGCTTGTGCGTGCGGTTGAATCGTCCATCAGCATGAAGGCCACTTCGTCCAACTGGTTGCGCATTTTCTGAACAACCGCAAATCCACCGTCAGTATTGGCTTCTGCCGCTGTGTCGGTCCGGATGAAGTCCGTGAGCGATTTCAACTTGCCCTGCGGCAGCAGGCCGCCGGTGATAAGGTCCGTACTGGAATGACCGCTTTTGGTCAGCGCACCGGTCGAGGTGTCATAATTGAAGGTGGCGGCGTTCAGGTCAACAAGGCTGAGGCCCGTTGAAGACATCACGACAAGATGACCATCCGATGCTTCAAAGGTTTTGATGTCCATGATTTCGGACAGTTCTTCCAGCTTTTGATCCCGCAGGTTTTCATTCGCAGAAGTCGGACGGCCTTTTGATTTATCGGAAACGATGTCGTTGTTCAGACGGTCAATATCGGACAGAAGGTCATTCAGGTCGGATACGGTGCGTGTGGTATCCGTTTTGATTTCCTGCTCTATCTGGTCCAGGCCATCGGAAAGACGTGCCATTTCAACAGTGATGTTCTTCGCGGCACTCAGGACCTGGGCCTGTGCGGCGGCGCTTTCGGGCGATGCCTCATACGCCTTCCACGCGGCGTTCAGGTCTTCCATTTCGTCAGACAACGGGGTCTGCGTCGCGCTGATGCCAAGCAGACTGCTCATCCGCTCGTAGATATCGTTCTGTGTGCCGTAACCGTTACTGCCTGCGATGGCAGTGGTCAAATCCTGGAAAAGGCCGTTGTTTACAAGCCTCTCGATATCGGCGACGGCAACGCCGCCATGTTGCAGGTTCTGATATTTGGTCTGGCGGGCGTTGTAATATTTGTTGTTCGCGTTGGCGATATTGTCGGATACCGTCCGCACCGCACTGTTGATCGTGTTGACGGATGTAACAGCAACATTCAGCGCTGAAAGCAATGACATTATCTTTTCCTCCGCGAGTTAGGACCGTCCGCCTAGACCGACCTAAAGGGTCTGGTCCACGGCAATCGGCGCAGCCTTCCGGGTGTCTTCCCGCTGTGTTCCACTGTTTCCATAAGAAGCAAGATTTGTGCCTGATGCGCGGGTCGCTGCTTCTTTGATCCGTTCTACGATCATGCTGCTGGTACGTGCCGCCAGGCGCAGCCGCCGCTCGTTTTCTTTTGAAACGCGTTCGAAATCCTCAGACAGCTTTTTGAGCTGACTTCTGAGGTCGTCGCCAAGAACTGCGGAAAAGCCTGTTGTTGCAGCCAGTTCGCGGATTTGCGTTTCGTATTGCTGGAACAGCTTTTGCTTTTCCTCAACTATCGGGGCCAGATCCTGCGACCGGGGCCGCTCCAACAGCGTATTTTCGCGTTCCATCACGTCGATCAGGTCACGAAGCAGTTCGAGTAAGCTCGTAGCGCGGATTTCCGGGGTCATTGACTTGCCTCCTCCTGAATTTTCAGGATTTCCTTTTGAACCATGTCGGCGATACCAATGCCGCCGCTTTTAGCCATTTCATGTCCGTATTCCTGGGACAGCATGGATCGGAACATCTTTTCGCCACTGCCGCCGCCGAAGTAGCCGTCTTCCGTTTTGACGCCGGAAAACATCTGCTCGACCATCTGTGTGAGAAACATGGCTTCGAAATTTACCGCTGCTTCATGCGCGGCTTTCTCGGATTTGATCTTGCCAAGATCGGGTGTCTTGTTCTGGAAGGTGCTTTGCAGCGCCTGATCCATCTGTGCTGTCAGGGTGGCGTCCATTACATCACCTCAATTTCGGCCTGCAGGGCGCCTGCGGCTTTTACCGCCTGAAGGATTGTGATCATGTCGCGCGGGCCGACGCCCAGGCTGTTCAGGCCGTTCACCAGTTCCTGAAGGCTGACGCCGCCATCAACGACGCCGAGTTGCCTGTCCGCACCTTCATCCACTGTGATCTGCGTTCTGGGTACCGTGGTGGTGGTGCCGGTATTGGTGAAGGGTTGGGGCTGGGACACCTGCGGCGTTTCGGTAATCCGGATCGTCAGATTGCCCTGAGCAATCGCGACCTTGTTGATGCGCACATTCTCACCCATGACGATAACGCCGGATTGTTCGTCGATGATGACTTTTGCCACGTTGTCCGGCTCAACCCGCAACTGTTCAATGTCAGTGATCATATTGACCACATCCCGGTCGTAATTGGCCGGAACCTTCACCTGGACAGTTGCCGGGTCGGTTGCGGAACTGACGTCCTGGCCGACAAAGGCGTTGATTGCGCGGCTGATACGGCGTGCAGTGGTGAAGTCCGGGTTGCGCAGGCTCAGGTGGTAAGTCTGGAGGTCCGCCATGCGGAAGGGCAATTCCTGCTCGACAATGGCGCCGTTGGCAATGCGGCCACTGGTTGGGACGCCCTTGACAACTGTTTCGGCATCGCCTTGTGCGGCAAATCCGCCAACTGCCAGTGTGCCTTGCGCTACCGCATAGACATCGCCGTCCGCGCCAAGGAGCGGTGTAACCAGCAATGTGCCACCCAGCAGGCTTTTCGAATCACCCAATGCGGAGACATTAACATCAATGCGTGCGCCCTGCCGGGCAAAGGCAGGAAGGCTTGCCGTTACCATGACGGCGGCGACATTCTTGGTGTTGAGGGAGCCATCACGGGCGTTGACGCCAAGGCGTTCCAACATGCCAACAAGGCTTTCCTTCGTGAAAACTGCGCTGTTGAGGGTGTCACCCGTACCGTTCAGACCAACAACCAGCCCATAGCCGACCAGCATGTTTTCCCGCACGCCTTCTACATCGACGATGTCTTTGATGCGTGATTGCGCCGATGCGGAGAGGCTGCTCAGTGTTATGGCGGCCAGGCAAATACAAAAAACGGCGATTGTTTTTGCCAATGTCCAGAATGTGGAATGCACATTCATCATGGTGAACCTCTTTTCTCTTCTCTCGACATTGCATGAAGCGAAAATCGTGCCAATTTATGAAGTGCGGAAATCGTATGAAACATAGGGACGTTTCGTTTTGTCTCTTATTTGCTGTTGGATGGGGCGGCAAAAAATGCCGGATGCACATCGTGATCAGATGAGTAAAATGTCTGTGCCGGAGGCAGCGGTTTCCGGCAGTGGTAAAAAAGGATAAAATGAAAGAATGAAAGTCCAAGGACCTGGTTCGACACGACGGACGTCGTCGACAAAGAAGACATCAAAAAGCCGCGGAACAGGCGGTGCGGACTTTGCGCGTGCCTTGAACGATGTTTCCGGAGAGGACGCGCATACCGAGGCTGCGGCGTCTGCAGGGCCGGTCTCGGCGGTGGATGCTCTTCTCTCTCTTCAGCAGGTTGATGATGCGACCCAGGGCGGTGGGCGCGCCCAGGCTGTTGCCTGGGGTGAGGATATGCTGGACCGCCTCGAAGCCATTCGGAACGCGCTTTTGATGGGGGCTGTGCCTTACGACCGTCTCGTGCAATTGGCCGAATCGGTGTCGAAGCAGGCCAAAGTGGCGGGGGATCCGAAGCTGTCTGCCGTTCTTGGAGAGATAGAATTGCGGGCTCAGGTTGAAATCGCAAAATTGGAAAAAGCCCGGAAGTAACCGTCTCCGCCTTTTTTTATCCAAATCTGTTTACAAAAAAATAACGAAAAAAAGATTGTATATTCCGAATGGAACAAATATAAGCGCGTGTACCAGGATTGGGGGTTTTTCAAGGGGTAGCCCTAGTTTGGGAGTTTATTGATGTCGGCGGACCGTAAGCCTGAAGATTTCACCGAAGGTGACAGCAATCACTCCAAAGATTCTGCTTTTACAGCGCCACTTCTTCCACCGGATTATATGCCTAGCAATGACGAGGAATTCATGAATCCTCTTCAACTGGAGTATTTTCGGCAGAAATTGCTGCGCTGGCGTTCAGAATTGCTGGAGGAATCCACGGAAACATTGGCGAGTATGCAGCAGGAAAACCTTGCGCAGCCAGACCTGACAGACCGTGCCAGCATGGAAACAGACCGTGCCATTGAGTTGCGGACGCGGGATCGCGAACGCAAATTGATCTCCAAGATTGACGAGGCATTGGATCGGATCGCAAACGGGGTCTACGGCTATTGCGAGGAAACTGACGAGCCAATTTCTCTGAAGCGACTGGAGGCTCGTCCCATTGCCACCTTGTCTCTGGAGGCGCAGGAGCGTCACGAAAGAGACGAGCGGACACGCCGGGACGATTAGTCAGCTATTATATATACTATATATACGTTCGGATTTATATCCTGCGTTGAAAAGGCCGCCCGATCGGGTGGCCTTTTTTTATGTCCCGGTACTGCCGGGTGGCCTTGGCCAGAAGGAAAAAGATAGACGGGCCGGTGTGGTTACACCGGCCCGTCTGGAATACGCACGCGAGAGGAGAGAAGAGGAGAGAGAGGAGAGACCGCGGGCGTAATCCTGTTCCTGCTGCCGTTAGAATGGCATGAGTATGTCAATGAATTGGGAGCCCCAGCGAGGTTGCTGCACATCATTGATCTGTCCGCGACCGCCGTAAGCCAGTCGGGCTTCCGCAATCTTGTCGTATGAGATTTCGTTACTGTTATCGATATCCTGCGGACGAATGACCCCGGCAAGTTGAAGTTCGCGGACTTCATAGTTTACGCGAGTTTCCTGACGTCCGTGAATGACGAGGTTTCCGTTGGGCAGAACCTGCGTGACGACGGCGGCCAGGCTCAGTTCCACCTTTTCCTTCCGGTCAATCGCACCGGTTCCTGCCTGGCTGCTGGTAGAGCCAAGGTTCAACAGATTGTCCGGTGTTGCTGCTTCCGGAAGGATCGCACCGAGCGAGTTCTGATATCCCAGGAGGCCTGGAACGTCGACGTCTTCGCTGGAGGCGCGGGTTCGGGTGGTCTCATTGTCGAGTTCGGCTTTGTCGTCGATGGAAATCAGAACGGTCACGATATCGCCAACGCGGTTTGCACGCAGGTCCTTGAGGAATGCGCGAGACCCGGGACGCCAGAGGGAGTTGGCGTTCCTGCGTGCCGTTTCTGGCGCCGGCATCGGCATGGAGATCGGCCGATAGTTCGGTTCATGCGTCGGGTTCTTTATCTCGGTCAGTTCAGGCGTCTCGCCGATATCCGACAGGCGCGACAGAGTGTTACAGCCAGATACGACCGTTGCGGCAAGCAGGGCGATTCCCAGCTTTCCGGCAATTTTGGCAAGCGGGTGTGCTGTTTCACTTTTTATCAGATACTGCATTCTCTTCTGCCCTTTCTAGCGCATGGCCGATTGGAGTGGGCTGACGACTGTGGCCTTGTTCGGGCCGGTAACGATGGCTTCTACCAATTGTTTGCTTTGCAGGTTTTCGACCTTGATCACGTCACCTTTTGCACCGCTTTCCAGTGCTTTCGCCTGGACGGTAAGGCGCATAAGCGGCGTTTCCAGCGTGACTGTCAGGATGCCTCTGCGAGAGACGAGCAGGGGAGGCTCGATATCGTTGTGAGATACCAGACGGCCTTCCTGTAAAGTGTGTTTGGCGCTCTGTCCGACCATGTCCGAGGCATCTATGAGCGCGTTCCGTGTCAGGCGATTGGCCCGGATCTGGACGTACTGAAGATCCTGATCGGCAACGATATCGCCCCGCTTGATACGGTGGCTCGGGACAGCAACCTCGACCATCCGGTAGATGCGCCCGCTAACGGGGATGCTAACCTGATGTTGGCCCGTTGCCGGAGCAACAAGGGTCCCGGTGAAATGGCCCCGGGCAGCATCCAGGCGAAGATTTGCCAACGCAACTGATGCCGGGCTGTCAGAAGTCAGGTTTATGGTGGAGAGCTGGTTGTCCAGTTCAATTTCATAGAGCCCGCCATCTGCAGTTGCTTCTTCGACAGCCTCTTTTACCTTCTGTGCCTGCAGTTCCGTCGTCAGCTTGACAGCGGTACGATAGACGGTGGAGGTGTCCAACTGACTCGTGGGCTTCCAGTTCACCTCGAACAGGTTCGCGATACGCCAGAGCCAGGCGGCCTTGAGTGTAAACTCATGGCCCGGCGCTGGTGCGTGGGCGATGGCACGATTGGCATAATTTTGCACGCCGTTGAAAACGTCACCGAGAAGGATTTTGTCGCTGTCGACGGTCACGGACGACCGCAGGGTGACAGGCAGCGTCTCGGGTTCAGGTGTCGAGGAGGCACCCCAGGCCGCGCTGCTGGCGGCGAGAAAGATCGCTGCTGCGCCCAGCCTCTTCAATGTTGGATTGATGATCAAAGTCATGACGTCAAACCTCCATTACCGGATGTTATTGAGCTGTGACATCATCTGGTCGGAGGTTTCGATCACCTTGGAGTTCATCTCATAGGCACGTTGTGCCGTGATGAGGTTCGTGACCTCCTCGACCACATTCACGTTCGATGTTTCCAGGAAGCCCTGTTGAAGGGTGCCAAAACCATCCGTCGCAGGGGCGGCCGTTGTCGGCGCGCCGGAGGCGTCGGTCTCCTTGTAGAGGTTATCCCCGACGGCGAGCAAACCTGCATCATTGGCGAAGTTGGCCAACTCAAGCTGACCGACATTTTGCTGGGCGACCTGGCCGTCGATGGTGGCAAGAACTTCGCCGCTGCTGTTTACGGTAATGTCCACGGCATTCTGGGGGATCGTGATCCCCGGCTGCACTGTGTAGCCGTCCGCCGTTACAATCGTGCCGTCATTGCTCAACTGGAAAGAACCGGCGCGGGTGTAGGCGGTATCACCGTTGGGCATTTCGATCTGGAAATAGCCCGAGCCGTTGATGGCCATGTCGAGAGTGTTTTCTGTCAGAGTCAGGTTGCCGGGCTCGTTGATGCGATATACCGCTGCGGTCTTCACACCCAGGCCAACCTGCACACCGACGGGGACGATCGTGCCGGCATCGGAAGACGCCGCGCCGACACGGCGCTGGTTCTGGTACAGAAGGTCCTGAAATTCCGCGCGCCGCCGCTGGTAGGCCGTCGTGTTCATGTTGGCGATGTTGTGGGAAATGACTTCAACATTGAGCTGCTGTGCCAGCATACCCGTCGCGCCAATATTCAAGGAACGCATTCTAGTCTCCCTTCACGGTGTTACGCCGACGCACGGCCAAGGCGGTTGATCGCGTTTTTCAGGCGGTCATCTTCTGCCTTGATGAAATTCTGAACGGACTGATAGTCACGGTGGACCTGAATCATGCGGGTGAGCTCGATAATGGGTTTCACGTTCGATTCTTCCAGCATGCCCTGGGCAACGCTGGGGGTGGCCACATTCTGCGGAGGAGTGTCCGAGCTATAGAGGCCGTCCGCCCCTTTGCGGAGCTGTTGTTCGTCTGCAAAATCAACCAACTGGAGGGTGCCCACAATCCCTTCCTGGGTGGACACCGTACCATCTTCCGCGATGGTAACCTGCCCCTGGTCCTGCGGGATAATAATAGGGCCTGCGAGGCCGCGTACCGTGTATCCGGCACTGGTTACCAACTGGCTGTTTGCGTCGATCTGAAAACGGCCATGGCGCGTGAAACGTTGTCCCATGGGGGTGTCGACCACGAAATAGCCTTTGTCCTTGATCGCGACATCCAGCGGATTGTTGGTCACCTTCATCGGACCTTCGCTCAAGTCACGGGCCAGACCGACATCCTGGACGAAGGACAGTTTCTCGCCCCGCGTCGGTTTGTCGATGAACTCCTGGAACACCATCTTCTCGCCTTTGTAGGCGGGGGTGTTGGCGTTCGCGATATTGTTGGCAACGATCGACATCTCGTTGGCCAACGTCATTTGCCGTGACAAGGCGATATAGGATGAATTTTCCATAGCGCCACTCCTCTTGTTTTGTCCGGTTTCTCAGGCCGGACATCTCCTCGGTGTCTACTAAGCAAGGGGTGTGCCAAACACTGTATGGCGCGGAATTCCTGGCTTTATTGACGGGCTGAGGGGAGGGGGTGAGGGTGCTTGAGGTAGAAACTGCCGTCTAACTTTGCCGACCAGGGGGGAAGTTGCTGCCGCAACGAAGGCATTTCATGGTTATCGCTTTGCGACTACTTTCTTTTCCTGAGATTTTTATTATGTTTCTTTTCTTGTTGGTGCGTTAGTATTTGGGCCAATCTGACGAATTATGTGACGGAAGACCGGTGGGTAGCTGCGAATGAGCGACGAAACAGAGAATCTGGATATCGAAGACGACGAGGGCGGTGGCTCGCGGGTAAGCGGCAAGAAACTGGTGCTCTTCATTGTGCTTCCTGTCTTGTTGCTGGTCGGTACCGGTGCCGGACTGTTTTTTTCGGGTATCCTGGATCCTATTCTGGGGATTGAGGCCGAGGGGGACGCGCATCAGGAAGCCGCAATGGAAGACAAGGCGCCCACGGCGCCGGGTGTCTTCTATGACCTCGACGAGATTCTGGTGACGTTGCGCACGGCAGGCAGCAAGCAGAAGTTTCTCAAGCTGCAGGTCTCCTTGGAACTGGAAAGCCAGGAAGATGTTGCCAAGGTGGAGGCGGTGAAGCCTCGCATCATCGACAATTTCCAGGTTTTCCTGCGGGAGTTGCGCCTGGAGGAACTGGAAGGCAGCCAGGGGGTCTATCGAATCAAGGAAGAGTTGCTTGATCGTGTGAATCAGGCTGTTTACCCCGTGAAGATCAAGGATGTGCTGTTTAAGGACATGTTGATTCAATAGGGTTTCTGGTAGTATTTGCCCAGGTTGGCGCGGGTTTTGCCTGTCAAAGACCGTGTGTGGAGAAAGTTTCGTCTCCCCTGACCATTGAAAATGGGTGCTGTAATGGCTGACGACGACGATCTGGAAGGTATGGACGACGCAGAAGGCGCAGATGATGATGCGCTGGCGGCGGAATGGGCGGCTATGGCCGACGACGAGCCCGACTCCTCTATGGGGGCGGCGGCGACCCGTGTTCTGGATCAGGATGAAATCGACAGTCTTCTCGGTTTCCAGGAAGGCGGTGACGATCAGGACAAATCCGGTATCGAGGCGATCATCGATTCCGGCATGGTGTCCTATGAGCGCCTTCCCATGCTGGAGGTGGTTTACGACCGGCTTGTGCGTATGATGTCGACCAGCCTGCGTAATTTTACCTCCGACAACGTGGAAGTCAGCCTCGATAACATAACCTCCATTCGGTTCGGTGATTATCTGAACTCGATTCCCCTGCCGGCCATGCTGTCGGTCTTCAAGGCGGAAGAGTGGGACAACTATGGTCTGATCACTGTCGACAGTTCCCTGATTTATTCCATTGTGGACGTGTTGTTGGGCGGTCGCCGAGGGACGGCGGCAATGCGTATTGAGGGACGTCCGTATACCACGATCGAACGCAATCTGGTGGAGCGCATGGTCAGTGTGGTGTTGGCTGACCTGTCCGCAGCCTTCGATCCGTTGAGCTCTGTCACGATGCGTTTTGAACGGCTGGAGACGAACCCGCGATTTGCCACGATTGCCCGGCCTGCAAATGCGGCGATCCTGGCGCGCCTGCGTATCGATATGGAAGACAGGGGGGGGCGTCTGGAACTGCTGTTGCCCTATGCGACGCTGGAGCCGGTTCGCGAACTGTTGCTCCAGATGTTCATGGGGGAAAAATTTGGCCGGGACAGCATCTGGGAAAACCACCTTGCAACTGAACTTTGGTTCACGGAAGTCCCGATCGAAGTGGTGCTGGACGAGGTGACAACGTCATTGGGCGATGTGTTAAACTGGGATGTCGGGACGTTTTTGCCGTTGCAGGTGACGCCCGAGTCGGACGTTGAATTGCGGTGCGGCACCGTACCGATGTTTCGTGCGTCTATGGGCCGAAAGGGGCATAACATCGCTGTGCGCCTGGAAGGCAAAATCGAGGCGGAGTAAGGTATTTTATGGCGTGGCTCGATATAGAGATCTTTGTGGAAATCGGATTCGCGGTCCTGCTGGTCGCCGTTCTGGTCTACGCCATTCGTCTCAACAGGCATATTGGTGCCCTGCAGAAGAATAAGGCGGACCTGGAAAAGCTGTTGGCCGGTTTCGTGTCCTCTACAGAACGGGCAGAACAGGCGCTCGATCGTTTGAAGTCCGGCTCCCAGGAAAAAAGTGCCGAATTGGACAGCCTTGTTGGCAAGGCGGAAACGCTGAGGGCGGATCTGGCCTATATGCTGGATCGGGGCGATGAGATTGCTAACCGGCTGGAAAATGGCATTCGCAGTGGCCGCAGCGGTGGATCGCCCGCCGCCTCCACGGTGTCATCCGGTGACAGCGGTCCGTCGGACTGGCCGGAGTTGCGTGCATCTCCCGATGAAAAACCGGAGAAAAGTCGGCAGATCAAGGAAAAGTCAAAGTCTGATTTGCTTAAGGCTTTGCAGGGGATGCGGTAATAGAAATGTTCCGTTTTCGTATTTTCTCCATCCTCATTTTTGCAACGGCCCTGATGCTATCAATCAAGGTCGGGGTGATCTGGCGGGATGTGTCGGAAGTTGCCGGTAAGGCGCAGCCCGACCAGGCGCTGATTGTTGCGAATACCGCAAAGGCACAGGAAAAAACGCCACCAGCACCGTCGGATGCACCGGCGATGGATGCGCCGTCCGCATTGCCGGAGGCGGGCGCGGTGCCGGAAAACATGACGCCTGCACCGACTGTGGAAACCGACGACCCTCTCGCAGGTGGGGATTTCTCTGATATGAGCTCCGGGGAGATTCGGCTTTTGCATGATCTCGCCGGTCGGCGGGA
Organism: Aestuariispira ectoiniformans; assembly: GCF_025136295.1. Lineage (GTDB taxonomy): Bacteria > Pseudomonadota > Alphaproteobacteria > UBA8366 > Aestuariispiraceae > Aestuariispira_A > Aestuariispira_A ectoiniformans. The sequence continues at coordinate 2,118,415 of NZ_CP062788.1, forward strand.
AGAACTGGACAAGCGGGAGCGCCGCCTGCAGGAGAGGGAAGCGCTGTTGCGCAGTGTTGAACAGCAGCTTATCGGCCGGCAGAAAGAGCTCAACAAGATCAAAGCCGAGATCGACGACATGTTGAAGGTCTATCAGGGCGAGCAGGAAGGCGAAGCGCGCAAGCTGGTCAATATTTATTCCAACATGAAACCCAAGGCTGCCGCTGCAATTTTCAACGATATGGATATGGATACGCTGCTGGCTGTGTTGCGGGGGATGAAGGAGCGGAAGATCGCGCCGATCATGGCTCAGATGAATCCGGAAAAGGCCCGTCTGGTTACCCGGGAGTTGGCCGATATCAAAAATCTGCCGGAGTTGCCCCAGTGATTCCAAGGGTATAATCTTTCGATATATTGAAAAGGACACTTGCATTACGCGCCGGTTCGCGCCAGAAAATAGAGTAGGCAAAAGCGGATTGTTGGATTAGGTCAAATGTGACGCCGCGCTGCCTGAGAGTCATTTGGGAGATTGATCGGAGGAAAACATGGCTGTCGACAAGAACATGCCGATCCTAATCGTTGACGATTACAAAACGATGCTGCGTATCATCAGGAACCTGCTGAAGCAGCTCGGGTTTAACAATGTCGACGAGGCGACAGACGGCAGCGATGCTTTGTCGAAACTGCGCGCCAAGGACTACGGGCTTGTTATTTCCGATTGGAATATGGAGCCTATGACCGGTATTCAGCTCCTTCGCGAGGTGCGCGCCGACGAACATATGCGTGACATGCCCTTCATCATGATCACCGCGGAAAGCAAGACGGAAAACGTGATCGCAGCGAAGGAAGCCGGTGTCAGCAACTACATCGTGAAGCCCTTCAACGCAGCGACATTGAAGGCGAAGTTGACCAGCGTTATCGGCAATTTCTGATTCGCTGTTTCGACCGTTTGGTTTCTGTTACCCTTTTCGAAAAGCCGGGCAGGTAAATACTTGCCCGGCTTTTTCTTTCCGTAATCCATGCCGTTTGCTATAAAATTGGCAGGTTTTATTTTGATGGACTAGACCTGCCGAAATGGACGAGGGTAACAGGCCACTTAAATCAAAGCGGAAAGAGAACGGGCCAATAATGTTTTTGAGCCTGTTTCTTCTGCTGTTGGCTTTTTTCATTTTGCTGAACACCCTGTCTACTCGTGAAGAAACAAAAGCCCGCAAGGTGATTAATTCGGTTTCCTCAACCTTCCGCACCAAGGTCGATTTTCAGAAAGATCCCCAGGTATTTATTTCATCATTGGGGCCTATTCCCGAACCGACGGAAGTCCTGGACGAGGTTGAACGCCTCTGGATGGCCGCCATTCCGCTTGCCAAGGTTGACGTCATGACGGACGAAGGGGTTCTGGAAATGGAGTTCGAGGCTGGCGATATCTTCGTTGGCGGCTCGCAGACCGTCCGGGCGGACCGGAAGCCGCTTTTGAAAAGTACGGTTGCCGCCTTGTCGGCGCGAATTGACGGCTTTGTGACGGAATTGCAGTTCCTGGTCGGCGTGGATGACTTGACGCGGGTTAAGTCGACGTTGTCACCCGGTGCCACGATTACTGAAGATACGACCCGTCCCAGTCTGCTGGATTTGTCCGATCCTCTGGCGACCATCGCGGAGGACCCCTTCGGGGACAGGCGGAACCTGGCATTCTTGCGCGCCACAACATTTGCGGCCAGTCTGCAGGACCTTGGGGCGCCGCCTTCCGGGATCAGTGTTGGTCTGTTGCGGGGGGATGCGAATCGCATTCGTATGCGGTTTTATATCCGACCGCAGGCTCGCGCCTTCAATCGTTTCCTCGACATCAAGGAATGACGTGTCTCATGTATGAGGACGATGAACATGAAGAAGACGACGTAGAAAAGGCACCGCCCTGGCTGATCAGCTTTGGCGACGTAACGGCCTTGATGCTCACGTTCTTCGTGATGTTGTTTGCGATGTCGCAGGTTAATTCTGAAAAATGGGATGCGGTTATATCGGTCATCTCGACGCGGACCAAGATTGATACGAATCTCAAGCCAAATCCAAACGCGGAAAAGAATATCTCCTCGGTGGAGATGCTTCCTGCCCTGCCTCCCGAATATCTAAGTGGTATTCTCAAGGAGAAACTGGCGGACGATCCGGTTCTGTCGAAAGCCAAGGTTTCGCTGATGGATGAAAGGGTGATCATCTCCCTGCCGTCCAGAACGCTCTTCCTGCCGGAAAGTTCCCTGATGACCCAGTCGGCTGAACGTTCGTTATTCCGTTTGGCGGGGGTTTTGAATAAATTCGGGAATCAGATTGTAATAGAAGGTCATACGGACCCGTCACCGGTCAAGACTGGTGCTTTCTCTTCGAATTGGGAGCTTTCCTTGGCGCGCGCTTTAGCTGTATCACAGTATCTAAAACAGGCTGGTTATCCTTATGATCTGACGGCCATGGGCGAGGGGAGCGGCAAGTATCGCTTTCTGAATTCTGCCTTGTCGGAAGAGCGTCGTTATGAGTTGGCTCGGCGTGTGGATATTGTCATTTACGCTGATGCCGGGGGGCAGTAGTGAGTTTAAGTCGGGTCATTGCAAAGCGCCTTGCCATCTTGTCATTCGTTGGCGGCGCGGTTCTTCTCGGTGGTGTTTCCTGGGCCCAGGAGGCAATTCGCACCCGTGGCTGGTCTCATGAAGACTTTGGGCGGTTGGTTTTCGACTGGACGCAGCCGGTTGGCTATCAGGCTGAATTGAAAAATGGGGCGCTGGTTGTCCGGTTTGACGCCGCGATTGCATCTGATTTTTCCAAGGCTCTGCAACGGTTGAACGGGTATCTTGCGTCGGCGGACCTGTCGAAGGATGGGCGAAGTGTCCGCTTCCGCCTGAAGCAGCCGGTGACATTGAAGAGTTTCAAAAATGGCAATTCCGTCGTCATCGATCTTAAACCCTCAAAAGCAGACGCGACGAAAAAAGCGGAGACTGCCCCAAGTCCACTGTCTGTTCGGGTTGGCGTTCATGACAAATACACGCGTTTTGTTTTCGATTGGCCCGTGCCGGTTGATTACGACGTAGCGGAAAATGGCCGGGATCTGACGATCGGCTTCAACAAAAATGCAACGCTGGATACGGCCGGGCTGGCGCGTGATCTGCCCTCTGGTTATGGCAGTCCGCGCTTCAAGACCGACAAAGGGCGTTCTGAACTGATGCTGCGGTTGCCGGAAAACAGCCAGGTCAGGCATTTCAAGAACGGCATGAAAGTCGTTCTGGACGTTCTGGCGGATGAGGCTGCCAAAGACGAGGCCAAGGCGGCATCTGCGAAGCCGGAGCAGACCGTGGTTGCGCCGAAGTCCGGTCTACTTCCGAATGCGCAGGAAAAGCCAGAGATGGCCGGTTCAGGCGACAAACCGCCGAAAGATGCTTCTGCGCCAACCAGCCTGACCCCACCTGACGAAGGAAAAGCGACGGCGGGGCAGGAACCTGCCCCGATGAAGGAAGAGGCGCAGGTGATGCCTTCGCCATCGCAGGACGTGACGGATGAGGCCGCCATGCCCGCGGCGATGCAAGAGAAGAGCGACGAAACAGGGACAGCAAGCAAAGCAGCGGCTGTCATGGTGGAGCCGGATAAGAAAGCCGAGGTCGATCTGCAGGGGCCTGCACCTGTCAGCCTGGTCTTCCAATGGCCGGAAGAGGTCGGGGCAGCGGCTTTCCGGCGCGGGAACAATGTCTGGATCGTCTTCGACCGGCGTGCCCCGATCAATCTGGTTCCGCTGCGCCAACAGGGGGAGCCGCTGATCGAGCGTATCGACCAATTGGAGGTCGCGGGCTCTACCGTCTTGCGGTTACGGACCAGACCGGGCGTCAATCCTTTCGCCAAACGCGATGGGTATGACTGGGTATTCGATTTCCGGAAGGCCCCCATCGCGCCGCATCATCAAATCCTGATCCAGGCCCAGGCAGATGCAACGGTCGGCCCGCAGCTTCTGTTCCCCGTGGCAGAACCGGGGTCGATTATCAATCTCTACGATCCGGATGTTGGAGATACACTGCGTATCGCGACATACAAGGACCCGGGATACGGTGTTACGGGCGAGAGGACCTATCCGGAATTTGCCATTTTGCCGTCAGCGCAGGGGCTCGTCATCCAGACCCTGTCCGATAAAGTTCTTTTTGACCGTGATCTGAACGGCTTTGAGCTGTCCAGCCCCGAAGGCCTGCATATTTCGGCTGTATCGCCGGAAATGCCGGTTTCAACAGGGGCGAAGCTTTCCTCCAAACGGCTGTTCGACTTCAAGAATTGGGCCCAGGGCGGCTTGGGCGACTATTACGATGCGGAACAGCGGCTTTTCAGGGCGGTCACAGAGGTTCCGGCGGAAAAGAAAACCGATGCCCGGCTGGACCTGGCCCGCTTCTATGCGGCCCGTGGGCGCGGGGCAGAGGCTGTCGGGGTTATCCGTACGGTTGAGATGAATGATCCCGATGTGGCGGCGCGTCCCGATTTTCGGGCGCTGAGAGGCGTGTCTCATTTCCTGAACCGGGAATATGAAAAGGCGCGGCGTGATTTCGATGATCCCCGGCTGGACGGATTTTCGGAGATCGCCATATGGCGTGGCGCAACCTTGGCGAAACTGGACGAATGGAACGAATCTGCACGACAGTTCCGTGCCGGTGATTCATTGTTGCGTGAGTACCCCTATCCGTTGTTGGGCCGTCTCGGCCTTGAGCGGGTAGAGGCGGCCCTTGCGACCCGCGATCTGCAAACTGCGGAAAACTGGATGGCCTATCTGGACAAGAAGCCGGAGGACTTGCGCCGCGGAGAGTTGGCGACATTGCGTTATGATCAGGCGCGGGTTGACCTTACCAATAAGGATGTAGAGGGGGCGCGCGACATCTGGAATGAACTGGCGCATGGGGACGACCGGCGCACTGCGGTGCGGGCGGAATATGCGTTGATCAATCTGGGCTTGAAGCAGGGCGACCTTACAGTCGATGAGGCGGTGAAGCGGTTGGAGAAACTTCGCTTCAAATGGCGTGGGGATGACTTTGAACTGGGTGTCCTGCGTCGGTTGGGTGAGCTTCATATTGCCAACAATGATTATATGAGCGGCCTGGAAATTATGCGCATGGCCGTTACCTATTTCCCCAACAAGCCGGAAGCGCAGAAACTGGCAGAGCGGATGGTGGATATCTTCCGCAGTCTCTATCTGGACGGCAAGGCCGACAAGTTACCGCCTTTGCGCGCCTTGGCTATTTATGACGAATTCCGTGAGTTGACGCCGTCGGGTGCCGATGGTGACCGGATGGTGGAACTTCTTGCGGACCGCCTGATTGCCGTCGACCTGCTCGACCGGGCCACCACGTTGCTGGATCATCAGGTGAAGTTCCGCCTGACCGGCGAGGAAAAAGCCCGTGTTGGCGCAAAACTCGCGCTGATCCAATTGCTGGACGGTAAGTCGGAGGACGCGATCACAACGCTTCGCCAGACCAACTTCCCGCAATTGCCGCGTGACCTGCAGGATGACCGTCGCCGCCTGTTGGCAAAGGCCTATTTCGAGACGGGCAATAAGGACGAGGCGATCAAGCTGCTGGCAGGGGATATAAGCCAGGAGGCTGATATGCTGCGCCGGGACATCTATTGGTCGGATGAAAACTGGGCGGAAGTGGCAAAGGTCCTGCAACGTCTGGCCGGTGACCCTCCCGATGATCCGGTGGTTGGCGTTCCCGACGACAAGGCGCGCTATGTCCTGAACTGGGCGGTTGCATTGCGTCTGAATAACGATGAAGACGGTCTGAAGCTGTTGGATGAGCTCTTTGGCAAGGCCATGCAATACAGCTCGCTTGCCAGTACCTATCAATTTGTGGCGAAGCCCATAGACAACGGATCAAGCGCCAAGCTGCAGGATACGATCCAGCAACTCGCCGACAGTGATCTGTTCAACGCCTTCATGAATAACTATCGGGACAAGCTGCTTAAAGAACCCGGCAAGGCCGCAGGGCAGAGTTAGGCAGAAACCGCGTCAAAAGAGAAGCTAAATGACAGGGTCGACAATGATTGTCGGCCCTTTTTCTATACTGGATTAAAGCTTTTCACGAGGCTGCCCACGACCAGATACCATCCGTCCACGAGCACAAAGAAGATGAGCTTGAACGGTAGGGAAATCATGACGGGTGGCAACATCATCATCCCCATGGACATCAGAACGGATGCGATCACCATGTCGATGATCAGGAATGGAATGAATAGCAGGAAGCCGATTTCAAAAGCGCGCTTGAGTTCGGAGATCATGAATGCCGGAATAAGCGCGCGCAGGGGCGTCTGGCTGGGGTCTTCGACCGCATCAATCTGACCTACATCCATGAAAAGCTGCAGGTCATGCGGGCGTACATGGCGCATCATGAATGCATGCAGCGGCGCCATCGTCCGGTCGAAGGCCTCTTCCTCGGTGATCTGTTCTTCTATGAGCGGTGCAATCCCGTCGTTGTAGGACTGTTGCAACGTGGGCTGCATGATGAAGAAGGTCATGAACAGCGCAAGGCTGATGAGGACGGCATTTGGAGGCGACTGCTGGGCCCCCAGCGCCGTCCGCAGCAGCGACAGTACGATGACGATCCGCGTGAAGGATGTGACCATAACCATCGCCGACGGGGCCAGGGACAGGACCGTCAGCAGGGCGACAAGCTGAACCAGACGGCCGGTGACTGTGCCGCCTTCGCCGATATCAATGTTGATTGACTGCGCCTCTGCTGGCAGCCCCCAGAACAGCAGGGCGAGGGGAAACGCCAGGGCAACAGCCGCCAGCGCAAAGCGCTTCAGTTCCTGTAAAAGGATGCGGCTTTTTGCCTGCCGCGTATTTGACGCCTTCATGTTCACCCCTTGTCAGGCCCCTGACCGCCTTTGCCATCCCGCTTCGCGGTTATGCCGCCAAGCAGATGTTGAAACCGGGATGCCGGCGTCGGCCTGTCGGTCTGTGGTCCCTGATTGTCCTGGGTAATTTTCTCTATGGCGTCACGAGCGTCAATACCGCTTTCGACGACGACTGCTCCCTGCGGTCCTAACAGGAGGAGATGTTCTTTTCCGTCGCGCCGGACCAGCACCAGGCGGTGTCTGGCGTCTATGGCAAGGGCTTCCCGGATGGACAGGCGTCTTATGCCGCCGGGGCCGCCACCAAAAGCCAGGCCGCCGCCGTAGCGCTTGAACAAAAGCGCCAGCAGGCCGATCAATCCGACAACAAAAACGAGAGCCAGGACAAAGCGAAGTAAATCGCCGACACCGATTACGTCAGTCATGACCGGGCGTCCTCAAGCCTGATGAACCATGCAAAGCGTTTAGTCCTGTGGGTTTTCTTCTTCTTTCAAACGTCGCTCGATCTCCTGCAACTCGGCGGAGAAGCGTTGCAGGTCTTCCCGGAGTTCTTCCATGAGCGGGCGAACAGCGACGGCATCCTCTTCATCCAGTGCTGTTGCCTGGGCGCAAATTTCCGTAATGCGCTCACCGATATTGTCCAGTTGACCCGTTTTGCCCTGGCTCAGATCTATGCGCGTATTTTCAATTTCCTGGATCATGTCACGGAGGCCTTGTTCGACTTCTTCACGGGTCATCATTTACTCCTAATGTGCATCAAATGCAGTTGTCGCCTAGCGGCCTGTTTTGGGAGATATCTAGTCTCCGCCAAGCTTTTTACCGTTTGCCGCATAGACGTATCGAAGGATTTCCGCGACGGCGATAAAGGCTTCTACAGGGATTTCATCTCCGATCTCCGTTGCGGCCAATATCTGGACCAGATCAGCATCCTTGTGAACGGGAATGCCATGCGCTTCGGCTTCTGCCAAAATCCGTTCCGCCAACGCACCCTTGCCAGAGGCGAGAATGGAAGGCGCCCGCTCCTTGTCTGACGGATCATACGAAAGCGCGACTGCAACGGAATCATCCTTTTCCGATTCGGAGGGCGGCGCAACCTCGGAAGGCTTTTCCGAACCCAAAAAGGATTCAAGGTTATCGCCGTTCTTGGATGGGGGGGAGGCTGGCATGATGGTTGGTCTTCTCCTTGTCTCTGTCAAAGCATAACAGCAAATGAGTCATTTCAGAAAGATATAGATTGGCCCGCTTCTTGCTTGCCTGAATTGGCGGAGAGAAGTTTCCGGGGGTGAGAGCCCGGATCGAGTGAAGGAGAGAGGAATATGTCGCTACAGTCCAGCCCGCTCTACAGTATGCTTGGAGACAAGATGAACTGGTTGACGGAGCGTCAACGGGTTATCTCCCAGAACATCGCCAATTCGGACACGCCCGGTTACCGGGCTAAAGAAATTGCCGACCTGGACTTTTCCAAGTCTCTGCGGGCTGCAAATCATTCCCTGGCTCTTGAGCGGACTGATGGCGGCCACATTCCTTCACCGAAAGAACGTGAAGACTTCCGGGTGTCCCGGCAGGGCCGCCCTTATGAGGTTTCACCGTCCGGCAACGCGGTGATCCTGGAAGAGCAGATGATGAAAATGAACGAAACGACGGCGGATTATAATCTCGCAACGTCCTTGTTCAAAAAATATCAGGGTCTTTACCAGATCGCCCTGGGCAGCGGCCGTTAAGAGGAGAGAAGATTATGGATGATTTGAAAACAGCTTTCTTCGTCGCAGGTTCCGGAATGCGGGCACAGGGTACCCGTCTGCGTGTCATCTCTGAAAACGTCGCCAACAAGGATTCCACAGCGAACGAACCGGGCGGGGACCCGTATCGTCGCAAGGTTGTGACTTTCCAGAACATTCTGGACCGTGAGATCGACGCCAATACCGTGCATGTCCGGCGAATCGGAGAGGACCTTTCCCCCTTCCAACTGCAATATGATCCGTCCCACCCGGCTGCCGATGCAAATGGTTATGTAAAGCGCCCGAATGTTAACAGCATGCTGGAAATGACCGATATGCGTGAGGCCCAGCGTTCCTATGAAGCGAACCTGAGCGTGATCGAAGCCACGAAAACGATGGTTACGAACACGATAGATTTGCTGAAATAGGGCGAGGGAGGCTATACTGACGCCCAGGTAACGAACGGATCGGACCGCAGGCAACAATTGCCGGTCCGGTCGCGCGGAGGGACGAATAATGGCAGTTAATCCGGCAGATGCAGCAGCGGCCTATCGCGCCAATGCCCTGAAGGCTGTCAAAGGCATGGATGGCGGCGACGATGCCAAGACCCAGCCCTCAAGCGCCTTCATGGATATGGTCAAAGGGGCGCTTCACGAGACGATTGATGCGAACCGGGAAGCCGAGAAAGTGAGCATGGATGCCGTCGCCGGACGCGCCGACATGACCGATGTTGTCACGGCTGTTGCCCATGCAGAAAATACCCTGCGCACGGTTGTGACCGTCAGGGACAGGATCATTTCCGCCTATCAGGAAATCCTGCGTATGCCGATTTAATCGCAATGATGCAGCAGGCATCGCAAACGATCCTCTCAGCCAATCACGCATGCAATAGCCGGACATGAACGAACAGGAAATCCTCGATTTCGCAAGGGAAGCGATCTTCACATTGTTGAAGCTCGGGGTGCCGGTCATGCTGACCGGTCTGGCGGTGGGCCTCGTTGTGGCTGTATTTCAGGCTCTTACCCAAATTCAGGAAATGACGCTCACCTTTGTCCCGAAAATCATTGTGGTTTTCCTCTCCCTGCTTGTGTTGATGCCCTGGATGCTGGGAACGATGAGCGATTTCATGGCGCTGATCGTCGACAAGATTGTCAACATCCAGTAACCGCCATGTCCTGACCTGTTTTGGACGCTGACAACAGGGCTGAATCGGGGCAAAGTCTAAGGCATGCATTTTTATTCGGAACTGGTCCCTCTCGAATTCTTTAAATTCGCCCTTGTGTTCTGCCGCATCGGGGCCTTCCTGATGATTATGCCTACGATTGGCGAAAGCTACATCAGCCCACGCGTACGGTTGCTTTTTTCGCTGATGATGACGCTTGTGGTGACGCCGGTTCTGGCGAAAAACCTGCCGGAAATGCCGGTTACGATTGCCGGGCTGGCGGTTCTGGTTGGAATTGAAATTCTGATCGGTCTGTTCCTGGCCCAGATCATGCGCATTCTGACGACGGCATTGTCGACGGCGGGGACGGTGATCGCCTTTGTCACGGGGTTTTCCAATGCGATGCTGTTCAACCCGCTGATCAGCAGCCAGGGGTCTCTGCATTCGGTGCTGTTGTCGATGCTGGGGTCGGTTCTAATTCTGGCAACCGATATGCATCACCTGATGCTGCGGGCGATAATCGACAGCTATCAGCTTTTTGCTCCGGGCGTGATGCCGGTTGTCGGCGATATGGCAGACACGATTGCCAAGACTGTGGCGAAAAGCTTCCTGATGGGCATGCAACTGGCTTCTCCCTTTCTGTTGCTGTCTATTATGTATAACGTGCTTCTGGGATTGCTGGCGCGGTTGATGCCACAGCTTCAGGTCTTCTTTATTGGTCTGCCTTTGCAGATTATGATGGGGGTTACAGCCCTCGCCATTGGTATTTCAGGGCTGATGATCTGGTTCCTGCGTTACTTTGCAGAGGGCATTTCGCCCTTCCTGTCGATAGGGTAAGCGATGTCGGATTCGGATAGTTCAGATAAGACAGAAGAACCAACATCCAAAAGGTTGTCGGACGCGCGAAAAAAGGGGCAGGTCCCCATGAGCCGCGAGTTGAATACCTGGATGATGCTGTTTGGCGTCGCCATCATTCTGGCGATGATGGCGCCCGGGGTGATGAATGACCTGAAGGTTCTGCTGCGAAATCATATCGAAATGTCCTATCAACTTTCTTTGGGGCCATCGGAGATCGGCTCCTATCTGGTCGGTATGCTGGTGGCCTTGTTGAAGATACTGGCCGGACCCTTCCTTCTTCTGGTCATATTCGCCCTGTTCTCAGGCATGAGCCAGAACGGGATTTTGTTTGCAACGGAACAACTGAAACCCAAGCTCAACAAGATTTCACCGATTGCCGGCGCCAAGAAATGGTTCTCGGTCAAGAACTATGTGGAGTTCTTAAAGGGGATTTTGAAAATCACCATCGTCGGCATCATGGGGGTGATTATGCTGGCCCCTGAGGCCAACCGTGTGGACACGATGCCCGGTGTGCCTTTCAGTCATCTCCTGACCGACGTTCATGACCTGATCTTGCGATTGCTGGTCGGTGCCTTGGCGATCCTGTTCATCATTACCATTGCGGATATTTTCTTCCAGCGGTTCAATCACACCAAACAACTGCGAATGACCAAGCAGGAGGTAAAGGAGGAATTCAAGAATGCAGAAGGTGACCCCCATGTGAAAGGGCGTTTGCGTCAAATCCGTGCCGAGCGCGCGCGTCAGCGCATGATGCAGGCCGTGCCTGAGGCGGATGTCGTGGTAACAAACCCGACCCACTTTGCGGTTGCTTTGGCCTACAAGCAGAATGAAATGGACGCACCGAAAGTTGTGGCAAAGGGGCAGGACGTCCTTGCCTTCAAGATTCGAGAGATTGCCGAAGAGCATGACGTGGCAATCGTGGAAAACCCGCCACTGGCCCGTGCGCTTTATGCAAGCGTTGAGATTGATGAAGTCATCCCGGAGGAACACTACAAGGCTGTCGCGGAAGTGATATCCTACGTTTTCTCGCTCAAGAACCGAAAAGGTGTCAGGTGATCACTGAAGAGCCGCATTCAATGGAAGATGAAACCGTGCGGGTGACCAAGCCATTGCCGGGGCCAGGTTTCTTTACACGGGGCAGGCTGTTGGCGGTGGCGCTGGTCCTGACTTTGGTTGCCCTGTCTGCCTTTATGTTCGCCAGTCGTGTGCCGCTGCAACTGACCGTTGTGAGCCTGGGGCTGGTTGGCGTATTTGGCGGCTATTGCCTGTTTTGCCTGAACCGTCTCCAGGAAGGCATTGGACGCGCGCGCGATCGGCTGAACCTGTTGGCGGAGATGGAGGACAACCGGAACATCGGGGCCGCCGTCGAAGATGAGGAAGGCAATGTCGTCTACGCGAATGCCCGCTTTCGGGAATGGTTCCCCGCCTGTGAGAACGGATTGATTGGTGCCGTCGCGGAAGGCTTGTCCGGCAATGCCTCCGTTACGCCGGATGTGCTGATAAAGATGCGTATGCGGGCGTTGAAAGGACGGAAGGGACGGGAGGAAATATCCAACGGGCAGCGCGGTAACGACCTCTGGTACGAAGTTTCCGTCGTGCCGATGGATAACGGAATGCTGTCCTGGCAATTCCGTGAGGCAACGGAAAGGCGTCGCCAGATCGAACGCGCAGGCAGCCGGCTTGATTTATTGTCCCGTGCGCTTGAAGGGGCGCCGTTTGGCATTGTGATGCTGGACGATGCCATGAAGGTGGTTGAGGTCAATAAGGCATTCCGGTCGATTGTTAACGGGCAACCGGTGGCCGGAAAGTCTTTTATGGACCTGATCGACCCGGACGACCACGCCACCGTGACCGCCTATTTCGACCTTTGCCGTTCGGAAGACGGACATGGACCGGCCAATGGGGTTGATGCGCGGGTGGCCAATATTGCGGACTGTACCATTACCATCAACGCGGTGAGGGCCGTCACCACACGGGATCCGGAACCGGGCTTCCTTGTTCATGTGCTGGACGTAACTGAACGCAAACAGTTGGAAACACAATTCGCGCAGTCCCAGAAGATGCAGGCCGTCGGCCAGCTGGCAGGCGGGGTCGCACATGACTTCAACAACATGCTGACCGCCATGATCGGGTTCTGCGATCTGCTGCTGCAACGCCACCAGCCGGGTGATCCCTCTTTCGCCGATACGATGCAGATCAAACAGAATGCGAACCGGGCCGCCGGTCTGGTGCGTCAGCTCCTCGCCTTTTCGCGGCAGCAGCGGGTGCAGCCGCGCATCCTGAGCGTAACCGATGTTCTGGCGGAATTGTCGATGTTGCTGCGCCGTTTGCTTGGTGAAACGATTGACCTAGAGATGATTCACGGGCGCGAACTGGGCCGGGTCAAGATGGACCAGGTTCAGTTGGAACAGGTGATCATCAACCTTGCGGTGAACGCAAGGGATGCCATGCCGCATGGCGGCAAGCTGATTATCCAGACCGATAACTTCGCCGCGGGCAAACCCTATCAGCTGCGCGGGGAGACGATGCCACCCGGCGACTATGTGATGATCAGCGTGACCGATACCGGAATCGGTATCGAAAAAGAAGATATGGATCATATTTTTGAACCTTTCTTCACGACCAAGGATGTCGGGCAGGGAACCGGTCTGGGGCTGTCGATGGTCTTCGGGAGCATTCGCCAGGCAGGTGGTTTTGTGGTTGCCCATAGCGCGGGTAAGGGCAAAGGCGCGAGCTTTATCCTTTATCTCAAGCGGGTGGCCGACGAAGAGGTGCAGGCCGCGGATGTGGAAGCCGATACGGATCCGGGCGTTGCTGATGTGACCGGGGGCGGCCGGATTCTTCTGGTGGAAGATGAGGATGCGGTCCGGCTCTTTGCAGCCCGTGCTCTGCGGTCCAAGGGGTATAAGGTCGTTGAGGCGCGAACGGGCGAATCCGCCCTGGAGATATTGGACGGTGAGGAAGGGGATTTCGATCTGCTGGTGACGGATATGATGATGCCCCGCGTCGACGGGGTGACGGTTATCAAGCATGCTCGGAAGAAAACGCCCTCTTTGCCCGTTATCTGTATCTCCGGCTATACGCAGGATGCCCTGGCCAAGGAGGTTGCGGATTTGCCGCGCCTTCATTTCCTCCCCAAGCCGTTCAGCCTGAAACAACTGGCTGGCAAGGTTAAGGGGGCAATGGAAAGCGGAGGCGATTCGCCAACCGGGCGCGTTTGAAGAATCGGTTTCGAAACATATTTTTGTGAAGGATAAACGGTCTGTTGACCGGACATGTCGTGGCAAGTGCTTGAATTCAAGCCGTTTTGGATGTTCTCTGGTGAGAACAAAAAAAGAACTTGTTAATGAGAACAAAACTTGTACACTAACCCGCGTTGCATCGGGAAACGGCCTGTGACAAAAGGGAAGGTGGACTATGTCGCAATCGACTTTGCGTTTGGTGGATAAGGACACAATGGATAAACAAAAGGCATTGGAAGCGGCGCTCAGCCAGATCGAGCGATCCTTCGGTAAAGGGTCGATCATGAAGCTCGGTCAGCAGACGGCGCTGGACATCGAAGCGGTTTCCACAGGTTCCCTCGGGCTGGATATTGCACTGGGTATTGGTGGTTTGCCAAAAGGCAGGATTATCGAGGTTTTCGGCCCGGAAAGTTCCGGTAAGACGACGTTGGCCCTGCATTGCGTTGCAGAGGCACAGAAAGCCGGTGGGACTTGTGCGTTCGTGGATGCGGAACATGCGCTGGACCCGTCCTATGCCAAGAAGCTTGGCGTGGATGTGGATGAGCTGCTGATTTCCCAGCCGGATGCCGGTGAGCAGGCATTGGAGATTGCGGATACGCTTGTCCGTTCCGGTGCGATTGACGTGCTGGTGATCGACTCTGTCGCGGCCCTGGTGCCGCGGGCGGAACTGGAAGGCGAGATGGGGGATACCCATGTGGGCCTTCAGGCGCGTCTGATGAGCCAGGCCTTGCGGAAATTGACCGGGTCGATCAAACGGTCCAACTGCATGGTCATCTTCATCAACCAGATTCGTATGAAGATCGGCGTCATGTTCGGGAACCCGGAAACGACAACCGGCGGTAACGCCTTGAAATTCTACGCCTCTGTGCGTCTGGATATTCGCCGTATCGGCCAGATCAAGGACAAGGACGATGTGGTCGGCAACCAGACCCGTGTGAAAGTGGTGAAAAACAAAGTCGCACCGCCTTTCCGGGTCGTGGAATTCGACATCATGTATGGGGAAGGTATCTCCAAGATGGGCGAATTGCTGGACCTGGGTGTCGGTGCAGGGCTCGTCGACAAATCGGGTGCCTGGTTCTCCTATAATGGTCAGCGCATCGGGCAGGGCCGCGAAAACGCGAAGAATTTCCTGCGCGCAAATGTCGATATGGCAACGGAGATTGAACGGAAAGTCCGTGCCAATGCCGGAGTGCTGGACGAGGCCATGCTGGAAGGTCCCGACGGCAAGGAAGCCAAGGAGGCTGAACTCGGGCCGGAGGATGCTCCCGCTTGAACTCAGCGGCAACTTTTTGATTAAGTAACAAGGTGCGGTCTGATGGCCGCGCCTTTTTGCTTTGTTAGGGGGAAGGGGATGACAGACCAAGTCAACTGGCCGCGCCTGATACCGGAGCTTATGGTTTCCGATTTTGAACGTAGTTTGCGTTTCTATCGGGACATGTTGGGGTTTTCTTTGCAATACAGCCGGGAAGACCCGCTTTTTGCAATGCTGGATCTGGATAATGTCCTGATCATGATTGAGCAGGAACATGATGATCCCGTCTGGTCTGCGGGGCCGCGGGAGGCCCCATACGGGCG
The DNA here is from genome assembly GCF_025136295.1 of Aestuariispira ectoiniformans. Classification (GTDB taxonomy): domain Bacteria; phylum Pseudomonadota; class Alphaproteobacteria; order UBA8366; family Aestuariispiraceae; genus Aestuariispira_A; species Aestuariispira_A ectoiniformans. The sequence goes on from NZ_CP062788.1 coordinate 2,133,804, forward strand.
CGGTGTGAATTTCCAGATCGAGGTCAGTGATGTGGAAGGTCTGTACCGTCAGGTGCTGGATGCCGATTGGCCGCTGCGCCTGGACCTGCAGGACGCCTGGTATGATATCGGCGAGCAACGGGAAGGCGGGAACCGCCAGTTCATGATCAGCGATCCGGATGGGTATCTGCTGCGCTTTTTCCAGGATTTGGGACGGCGACCGAAACCGGCCCATGACCGGCCCGTTTAATGAGGTAAGGCCCGGACTGGACAGGGGCTTTCGGAAACGCTACTAAACCTGCTCGTTTGCGTGCAAAATTGGTTTGCTGCGTGAACGGCAGGACAAGGCTTGAGTGGATACGTATTAGCGATGATCACGGCGAACGAAATTCGTACGACCTTTTTGAATTATTTCAACAAGCACGGGCACGAAATTGTGGATTCGTCGCCGTTGGTGCCGCGCAATGACCCGACGCTGATGTTCACCAACGCCGGGATGGTGCAATTCAAAAATGTCTTTACCGGTCAGGAAACGCGCGATTACAGCCGCGCGACCACATCTCAGAAATGCGTGCGCGCCGGGGGGAAGCATAACGACCTTGAAAACGTCGGTTATACCGCGCGCCACCACACCTTCTTCGAGATGCTGGGGAACTTCTCCTTCGGTGATTATTTCAAAGACATGGCAATCGAACTGGCATGGAACCTGGTTACCAGGGAATTCGGCCTGCCGGAAGAAAAGTTGCTGGTGACTGTTTATTCCGAAGACGAAGAGGCCGCCGCTCTCTGGAAGAAGATTGCCGGGTTGAGCGACGACAAGATCATCCGTATCCCGACGTCCGACAATTTCTGGCAGATGGGCGATACAGGCCCCTGCGGTCCCTGCACCGAAATTTTCTTCGACCATGGTGAAGGTATTCCCGGTGGCCCTCCGGGCAGCCCGGACGAGGATGGCGACCGTTTCATCGAAATCTGGAACCTGGTCTTCATGCAGTATGAACAGATGGAGCCGGGCAAGCGGGTGAACCTGCCGAACCCGTCCATCGACACGGGCATGGGGCTGGAGCGCATCACCGCCGTAATGCAGGGCAAGCACAACAACTATGATATCGACCTGCTGCGCCATATTATCGAGGCTTGCGCGGACCTGACCAATGTCGACCCGGATGGCCCGCAATCGGCCAGTCACAAGGTTATTGCCGACCACCTGCGCGCCAGTGCCTTTCTGATTGCCGATGGTGTTCTGCCGGCCAAGGACGGTCGTGGTTATGTTCTGCGCCGTATCATGCGCCGTGCGATGCGCCACGCCCATATGCTGGGCGCGCAGGACCCGCTGATCTATCTTCTGGTACCGGCGCTGGTCTCCAAGATGGGCGGCCATTTCGGCGAGTTGAAGCGCGCGGAGGCCCTGATCACGGAAACCCTGAAACTGGAAGAAACCCAGTTCAAGAAGACCCTGGACCGCGGGCTTCGTCTGCTGGAAGACGAAACCGACAAACTGGGTGACGGGCAGGCGCTGAATGGCGACGTGGCTTTCACTCTTTATGATACCTACGGCTTCCCGCTGGACCTGACGCAGGACATCCTGCGTGGCCAGGGTCGCGTTGTTGATATCGCAGGTTTTGATTCCGCAATGGCGGAACAGAAGGCCAAAGCGCGCGCCGCCTGGTCCGGGTCCGGTGAACAGGCCACCGATGCGGTCTGGTTCGACCTGAAGGACAAGATCGGCGCTACTGATTTCCTCGGCTATGAAACCGAGAAGGCGGAAGGTGTCATCACGGCGATTGTCAAAGATGGCCAGCCGGTTGATGCAATTACCGAAGGCGACGAAGCCATCATCCTGACGAACCAGACGCCGTTCTATGGCGAATCCGGTGGTCAGGCGGGTGATCATGGTGTCATCAGCGGCTCTGAGACCTCTGCCCGGTTTGAGGTTGGCAATACCCTCAAGAAGATGGAGGATATGCATCTTCACGTGGGTAAGGCGACCAAGGGCGGCTTCAAGGTTGGCGATATCCTGGACCTGGAAATCGACAGGGAACGCCGGGCCAAGCTGCGTGCCAACCATTCGGTGACGCATCTGGCCCATGAGGCCCTGCGCCGTGTGCTGGGGGACCACGTTACCCAGAAGGGCTCGCTGGTTGCCGCCGATAGCATGCGTTTCGACTTTGCGCATCCGAAAGCCATGAGCGAAGAGGAAATCTCGACGGTTGAGAAACTGGTGAACGCGCAGATCCGCGCCAATGCCGACGTCAAAACCCATCTGATGACGCCGGATGCTGCTATCGACGCAGGCGCAATGGCGCTATTCGGTGAGAAATATGGTGATGAAGTCCGCGTTGTGTCCATGGGCGCGACGGATAGCACCACCAAATCCGGTGTTTATTCCACCGAACTGTGCGGCGGTACCCATGTGCGCCGTACCGGCGATATTGGTTTCTTCAAAATTGTCTCCGAAGGGGCCGTGGCCGCCGGTGTTCGGCGTGTCGAATGCCTGACCGGGCAGGCGGCAATTGATTACGCCAACGAGCGCGACCGGGTTCTGCAGGAAACGGCTGCCGTGTTGAAGGCAGCACCGCTTTCCGTGCCGGAGCGTGTATCCGCGCTGGTTGAAGAACGTAAGAAACTGGAACGCGAAGTTTCCGACCTGCGTCGCAAACTGGCGGCCTCTGGCGGTGCCGGTGCGGCTGCCGCGCCTGCAGCAAAGGAAGTTAACGGCATCAAGTTTGCCTCGCGCCTGCTGGAAGATGTTCCCGCCAAGGAACTGAAGCCGCTGGCCGATGCCTTGAAGAAAGAAGTCGGCTCCGGCGTGGTGGCCGTGGTGTCCAACAGCGACGGAAAGGCCTCTTTGGTGGTTGGCGTGACCGACGACCTGGTGGACCGTTTCAGCGCCGTTGATCTGGTGCGGGCCGGTTCGGCCGCCATGGGTGGCAAGGGCGGTGGAGGCCGTCCCGACATGGCGCAGGCCGGTGGTCCGGATGGTGCGGCGGGTGGCAAGGCCATCGAGGCGATCGAAGCATCGCTGGCCGGGTAAACGCCTGTAAAAATCTGATTTTCTGCGGGCCGTGTCCTCTCAGGGGCGCGGCCCGTGTTCCAGATAGGTGTTCAGCACGACATAGGATCGCGTGCTCTTGACGCCATGCAGCTGATAAATGTGATAGAGCAGGTTCTCCAGTGCTTTCGTATCGGCTGCCCGAACCTTCAACAACATGCAGGTATCTCCGGCAACGGAATGGATCTCCTCCACTTCCGGTAGGTCGGACAATTCCATAAGGGCCTCTGTTTTGCCCCAGCCTTCGGAATCAATATGGACAAAGGCCAACAGGCCGCGCCCGATTTTTTCACCGTCTATGGCAATGGTCGTTTTTTTGATGACGCCGTTTTTGCGGAGCTTCTTGACCCGTTCGTGAACGGCAGGGGCTGAAAGATGCAACTGTTCGCCCAAAGCGGCATAGCTTTGCAACGCATCCTCTTCCAGCAGGCCTAATAATTTTCGGTCGGTATCGTCTATCATCGCTTTCCTAATGCCATCTTGCTGAATGGTATTCGTTTTTCAGCACTGGTTGGATAATGTCCTTGTGTTTCGAACGTCATAAGGAGATTTATAAGTTAGATGAAATCATATTCAGTGGTGTCTGTTCAATGCCTTTGCAGGTTTGGTTGTTGTTGATCTGTGTCGCGACTGTCGGCTCGAACTCGCTTGTTCTGAGCCCGATCCTGAGTGATGTGGCCCACGCCTTCGGATCGTCGGCGGCGGAAGTTGCCCGTGCGGCAGCGGCCTATGGTGGGGCAACGGCCTTGTCGGCGCTGGTGTTCGGGCGATTGACCGATGTCCTCGGCGGGCGCAAGGCGCTGACAATCGGTTTGGCAGCACTAACTGCCGGGATGGCGCTTTGTGCCGTTTCCTGGCGATGGGAAATCCTGGCTCTGGGACAGGGGCTGGCCGGGCTCGGCGGGGGCATTCTTCTGCCCGGTGCCTATGCCATGGCGGCGAAGGTTGCTCCGGAAGGGGAGGAGGCCCGCGTGATGGGCCGGGTGCTGACCGGGTGGTCTGTGTCCTTGGTTGCGGGCGTCCCTACGTCTGCACTGATCACCGACCTTCTCGGCTGGCAGTCTGTATTTATCCTTCTGGGCGCAATCGCCTTTCTTGTCCTGCTTTGCTGTCAGACCCTGCCACGCAATGGCGGCGGTGCGGTACAGGAACGCGGATTGGCGCTGTTTTCCCTGATGCGGCTGCCCATGGTACTGCCGCTGCTTTTCATTTGCCTCGCCTTCATGTCGTCCTTCTACGGTGTTTACGCCTTCCTGGGGGACCATATGCGCGTCACGCTCGGTTTGTCGGCCAGTCAGGCGGGGCTTATCGTTCTGGTCTATGGGGTGGGCTTCGGGGTTGCCGGGGTTGGAGACAGACTTATTGACCGTTATGGCGCGCGGCGTCTGTTTCCGGTGATCCTGGCGGTGCTATCGCTTGTCTACATCGGGATGTTGCTGGCAATGACGTCGCTGGTGGCAATGCTGCTGGTCAGCTTCCTCTGGGGGTTCGTGAACCATTTCTGCGTCAATATCCTGATCCTGCTGCTCAGTCGCGCTGGCGGAAATCGGCGGGCGGCGTTGCTTGGCGTTAACAGCGCGGTGACCTATTTGGGCGCAATGATCGGGGCTACCCTGTTTGGCGAAGTTTATACCGCATACAGTTTTGGTGCCCTGGCGGTCATGGCATCGGTATTCCTGGTGGCTGCGGCATTCGTCGCCGCATTTGTCGGTCTCCGTATTCCCGGTGCCAATAGTTCAGTTCGTCCTTAAGTAATTCCAAAATGGTGCATGGCAGTATGCGGGAGATTCGGTTAATCTCCCACTATGACATTGAGACGCCACCTATATTCCATCCTTGAAGGCCGCGAGCAGAGCAGCCGCCTCGGACTAATTCTCGACTGGATCATCGTGAGTCTGATCCTGGTCAGTGTTGTATCGGTCATGCTGGAAACTGTGATCGGCTACGAAGACAAATATGGCCACTGGTTCCATCTGGTCGAAGTCTGCTCCGTCGTCGCCTTCACCATCGAATATGTCCTCAGGCTTTGGGTGGCCGTTGAAGAACCGGCGCATCGGGGGCATCCCTCCTGGAAAGCACGGTTACAATATATGATCCGCCCGCTGGCACTTATTGACCTGTTGGCGATTGCGCCGTTCTATCTCGCCATGGCGGGGGTGTTTGCCGGTACGGACCTGTTGCTGCTGCGGTTGATTCGTTTGCTGCGAATTTTGAAACTGGCGCATTATTCCCGGGCAATCGGGACGTTTCTGGGCGTTCTACAGGCGGAATGGCGGGCGCTGGCCTTTGCGTTCAGCATGGTGGCGATCATGCTGGTCCTGTCATCCGCACTGATCTACCATTTCGAGCGTTCGGTCCAGCCCGAAGCCTTCAGTTCCATCCCGCAGGCCCTGTGGTGGGCGATGGCGACCATGACGACTGTGGGGTACGGTGACATTGTGCCGGTTACGCCGGAAGGCCGGATGATCGGGGGGCTGGTGATGTTGACGGGCATCGGGCTGTTCGGTCTGTGGACCGGTATCATCGCCTCGGGCTTCACAGAAGAAATCCGCAAACGCAGCTTCATCATCAATTGGGATCTGGTGGCGTCGGTTCCCTTGTTCCAGGACCTTTCGGCCGCCCAGATCGGCCAGATCGTGCGGCTATTGCATCCGCTTGAAGTGCCGCCACGTTACGCGGTTGTCCGGCGTGGGGAAGAAGTCAGCGGGTTGTATTTCATCGTTGCCGGACAGCTGGAGGCGGATTTGCCGTCGGGACCTTTCCGCTTGCAGACGGGGGATCATTTCGGCGAACTGGCGCTGCTGTCAGGCAGCCGGACACCGGCGACGATTGTCTCCTTGTCCGCGGCCAGACTTATGGTGCTGGAGGAAGAGGATTTTCATGAATTGATGGAAGCCCATCCACAGTTGCGGGAAGAATTACAGGCCACGGCGGAGGCACGCAGTCACTGGGTCATGCTGGACCAGGGGCTTCCGCTGGAAAACCTGAGGCGGGGGAAATCCTGACCGTATGGCGCTTGAGCTTACGTCGGGAGTTCACCATACTGGCGCTGCCCCTGGCTGGCCAAATCACGAGAAAATATAAACAGTGGGTTTGAAAAATGCGTTTCGAAGGCACCGACAACTATGTCGCCACCGAAGATTTGAAAGTGGCGGTGAATGCGGCAATCACCCTGCAGCGGCCCTTGCTGATCAAGGGGGAACCCGGCACCGGCAAGACGGTGCTGGCACAGGAAGTCGCCCGTGGCCTGAACCGCCCGTTGCTGGAATGGCATATAAAATCGACAACCAAGGCACAGCAGGGCCTGTATGAATATGATGCGGTAAGCCGCCTGCGCGACAGCCAGTTGGGCGATGACCGCGTACATGACATTGGCAATTACATTATCCGGGGTAAGCTCTGGGAAGCCTTTGAAGCAGAGGAACCGCCGATCCTTCTGATCGACGAGATCGATAAGGCGGATATTGAATTCCCCAATGATCTGTTGCTGGAACTCGACCGGATGGAGTTCTTCGTCTATGAGACGAAACAGCGTGTGCAGGCCAGAAACCGCCCCGTTGTCATTATTACCTCGAATAATGAAAAGGAACTGCCAGACGCTTTCCTGCGCCGCTGTTTCTTCCACTATATCCAGTTTCCCGACCGTGAGACGATGCAGCAGATCGTCGATGTGCATTTCCCGGATATCAAACAAAGCCTGGTGCGGGAGGCACTCACCGTCTTTTATGAAGTCCGCGAGATCAACGGCCTGAAAAAACGCCCCTCCACATCGGAGCTTCTGGACTGGATCAAATTGCTTATGGCTGAGGATGTGCCTGCGGACGTCTTGCGGGAAAGCGATGCGACCAAAGCGATTCCGCCGCTACACGGCGCATTGCTGAAAAACGAGCAGGACGTGCATCTGTTTGAACGCCTGGCCTTCATGGCGCGCCAGCGTGGGCGTTAGGCTTCTTTTGCCAGCGCCAGGAAGGCCCGGACCAAACGCAGGTTCTCCCGGCGTTTCAGGTAGAGCAGATAATCGGTCAGCGGCTTTTCCGCCTCAATAACAGGCACAACCCTGACCCGTCTGTCCTGAGGCATTTCAGCATCCAGCACCAGTCCGTATCCGAGGCCGTTTGCGACCATCTCGAAAACGGCCTCGCGGCTTTCCGCTGTTATCCTTATGGGAAGGTCGGCGCCGTGCTCTTCGCAAAGGTTTCGCACCTGGCGTCTCGTTCCGGACCCAGTCTCCCGGGCAACAAGGTCAAATCCGGACAAGTTCTTCAGGGAGACGGGGCCCGCAGGCAGCGGAAAGTCCCGATGACAGATCGCGACTAGGCGTTGTTGGGCAAGGGGCTGACGTCCAAGCAGCGAGTGTTCCTCCGCCTCGGTCTGAACAGCCAGGTCGGCGTTTTCTGAGAGGATAAGATCCCGGACGACCTGGTAGTTGCCAGGAATGATACGTAAATCAATGCCGGGGAATTTTTCCCGGAATCGTGCCAGGACGGGCGCGATGCTGTAGGGGCTGCCGACGCAAATCCGCAATGTGCCGCTTTGCAGGCCTTGCTCTGCCGCCAAAACTTCGGCGGCTTCTTCTTCCAGTGTGAACAGTTTTTGGCTGACGGCTGCAAGTTTTTCACCGGCTTCGGTGAGCGTGATGCTGCGTCCCTGCCGATGAAACAGGGCAACGCCATGCCTTTCTTCCAGCGCCGTAATACTGGCCGTTACTGCGGGCTGGGTGATGCAAAGGCGTTCTGCGGCTTTTGTGAAGCTGCCTTCGCGGGCGACTGCATGAAAGGCACGGAGCTGGGTTAGATTCATAAATAATCTTTTCTTATGATTGTCCAAATTAAATCAATTGGATTTATATCATTATCTCTCACAGTTTCCATATATTGATAGAATTGTGAGGGACGAGGGATAATGACGCAGACAGCGGCGCAAAACATGCCGGCAGGGGCGGAGGGGGACGTCAATCATTCTCCGAGAAGAAAGGCCTGGGCGGAAAGAAATCTGGATGACGGGGCGATGGACCTCCTGCGCCGTGACGCCGATGTTTTCCTGCATCAGTCGGTGTCGACCCCTTGCCTGTCGGTTATACGCCGGGCCGAGGGACTGTGGGTAGAGGATAACCAGGGCCGCCGCTACATGGATTTCCACGGCAATAATGTCCACCATATCGGATATGGCCATCCGCGCCTGATATCAGCGGTTCAAAGACAGATGGAAGAACTGCCTTTCGCGCCGCGCCGCTACACCTGCGAGACGGCGGTGGCGCTGGCGGAAAAACTGCGGGAAATCACGCCGGGCGATCTGGGCAAGGTCCTGTTTGCGACCGGCGGATCGGATGCGGTGGAAATTGCGCTACGCCTTGCGCGTATTGCCACGGGCCGTTTCAAGACATTGTCGTTCTGGGATGCCTTTCATGGGGCAGGTTTTGGCGCAAGCAGTGTCGGCGGTGAGGAAATGTTCCGGGGAGGCCCTCATGGTCCGCTGTTGCCGGGGGCGGAGCATGTGCCGCCCTTTGGTGATTACCGCAACGCCTGGGGGGTGACAGAGGGCAGCGGCGACCTCTGCGCCAGCCAGATTCGCTATGTGTTGGAAAAGGAAGGGGACATCGGGGCGGTTATTGCGGAGCCGACGCGCGCGGTGCCCTATATCCCTCCGGCGGGTTTCTGGCAGAAAGTGCGCAAGGCCTGCAATGACGCGGGCGCCTTGCTGATCTTCGATGAAATCCCGACGGGTTTGGGGAAAACGGGCCGGATGTTCTCCTGTGAATATGAGGAGGTTGTCCCCGATATCATGGTTTTGGGGAAAAGCCTGGGGGGTGGATTACTGCCGATCTCTGCGGTGGTCTGCAGGCCGGGTCTGGATGTGGCCGGGCATTATGCAATCGGGCATTACACCCATGAGAAAAACCCCGTGACCGCCCGCGCCGCGCTGACGACGATCGAGATTATCGAAGACGAGGATTTGGTTACGAATGCGGCCCGGATGGGCGAGATCGCCCTGGAAAGGTTGCACGATATGATGGATCGTCATCCGCTGATTGGCGATATACGCGGTCGGGGATGCCTTTTCGGGGCGGAACTGGTGCTGGACCGGGACAGTCGTGAACCGGCGCGTGAGGCGGCGGATACGGTCCTATACCGGGCGCTTGAACGGGGGGTGAGCTTCAAGACAACAATGGGCAATGTGCTGACATTCACGCCGCCGCTGATTGTCACTGAGGGCCAGATGCATGAGGCAATGTCGATTATTGAAGACTGCATTGCCGGTGTAGAGCGGGATATCGGATTGGCATAAAAAAGGCGAGACAATGTCCCGCCTTTTTTTGTTACCGGCTGATCCGAATGGGTGGCATCTGTATCATGCCCACATTCGTTTGCAGGGCTGACAGGTCACCCAGAACAGCCTCGGCCTGGGCCTTGACAGTTGACTGGACGGCGGATGCCGCAACCAGTTCCAACGGGTTTTCAGCGCTCAGCAGATGCTGCAGCTCCTCCAGCAGGGTTGGCGGATGTGGGAGAAGGGTGAAGGAAAGTTTTGCCCCCTCGTCCAGTTTCAGCAGACGACGCAGGGCTGCTTTTGCCTCCGGCAGGCCGCCCAGTTCATCAACAAGACCGACCTGCAGGGCATCTTCCCCGGTCCAGATTCGGCCACGTGCAGCGCGGTCGATACCGGCTTTGTCCAGCCCGCGGTTATCCGCCGCCTTGCTGGTGAAGTCGTCATAGACAAAATCGAGGAACTGCCGGAATTTGACCAGTTCCTGGTCTGAGAAGTCGGTAACCATACTCCACATCCCGGCATTCTTGCCGGTTTGCACGCGTTCCCATTTGACGCCAAGCTTGTCCCAAAGCGCCTGTGTCACGAATTTACCGGCATAAACACCGATGGAACCGGTCAGTGTTCCCGGCTGGGCGATAACATGATCCGCGCCCATGGAGACGAAATAGCCCCCGCTGGCGGCCATGTCGGTCATTTGCGCCACCACGGGCTTACCGGCCTCGCGAAGGCGCTGTACCTCACGCCAGACCATGTCGGACTGCGCATAGGCGCCCCCCGGGCTGTCCACACGCAGGAGGACGGCCTGGATTTTATCGTCTTCGCGCGCCGTGCGCAGGGCGTCGGCAACAAGATACGGGTCGAAGGTCTTGTCATCCCAAAGTCCCTTGCCGTCACCGTTGGGCACGATTGCGCCGACACCCTGGATCAGGGCGATCTCCGTGCCGCTATCTGCGTTGTCGTCTGCTTCACCCGCCAATGCGGCCAGATAGGCGGCGGGGGATATGGGGGTATAGTCGCCGTCTTTGCCGACGCCAGCCTCCGCACGCAGGTGGTCTTCAAATTCATCACGATAGGCAATGCGGTCGATCAGGCCGTCTTTCAGCGCATCCTCTGCGAGATAGGGGCCGTTATCCACGAGATTGCGTAACCGGCCTTGCAGTTGGGGGCGGTCGGTTTCCGTGTCCCGAACGATCTGGGCCATCCATCCGTCGACCATTTGCTCAAGGGACTGGCGTACGGGCACGGACATGCCTGTACGCGTAAACGGATCTGCGCCGCCCTTGAATTCCTGGCGTTGTTCAAAGCGGGCCTCGATATTCAGCTTGTCCAGGGCCTTTGCAAAATAGGGTGTTTCCAACGCAAGACCTGTGAGGCCGACACCGCCGGAAGGCTGCAGCCAGACCTGTTCAAAGGCGGTTGCCGTATAATAGTCCAGGGTGCCGCCCCCAAAGCTGCCCAGGTCTTCGGCGTAGGCAATGGTCATTTTGCCGGATTTGCGGAAATCTGCTATGGCGTCGCGTAATTCCTGAATATGGGCCGTGCCCAGGCTGCCATATCCGACCAGGGCAACGACGCCGGTGATCCGCGGGTCGTCCTTGGCCTTCTCTATGGCGTTGAGATGCTCAAGAAAAGTTGCTTGCGGGGCTTCCTGGGAGAAGGGTGTCGGCGCATGAGGTTTTTCCGGAACCGGAGCTGTCAGGTCCAGCCACAAATAGGCCTGATCGGGCATTTGCGGTGGCTCTTTTTCGTAGCGCAGGACGAGGATGGCAACAGCGACTGTTCCAATGATGACAAGGCCGCCCAGGGCAGCGAAAAGCCAAAGAAAGAAACGACCGAGATTTCGCATGAAAAATATAGGCTCCTATGCTCGGGTCAGCGGTTCATGGCGTGATAGTCCGGGTTGGGCATCATATCCAGGCCATGTGCCATCCGGTTGGTATAGTTGAAAAAGCCGACAGTCTCGCAGATGTCGAAATAGTCTTCCTGAGTGAAACCGGCATCAAGCAAAGCCTGCCGGTCCGCATCAGTGGTTTTGGCCGGGAATTCCGTCATGGCCCAGGCAAAGTTCAGCATGGCCCGATGGCGGTCGGAGAGGGGCGCGATGCGGTAGTTCATCACCAGCATTTCCCCCAGTTGCGGATCGTCGCTGAGTGCGCGGACCGCCTGACCATGGGCGACAAGGCAGTAATAGCAGCGGTTGCAGGAACTGACCACGACCGCGATCATCTCGCGTTCCAGTTTGGTGAGGCCGGAGTCGGACAGCATGATTTCATTATAGCTGTCGATAAATTTTCGAAGCCGTTGTGGGCGGAAGGAATAGGACCGCAGGACATTTGGCACCAACCCCAGCTTTTCTTCACAGATGCGGAAATACTTTTGAAGGTCTGCATCCAACTCATCGGTGTCGGGCACCGGCAGGATATGGATATGCTCTGGCTGCGGCATGCTACTCCCTTTTCGCGAAACTATTATTTTGTCGCTTGTCTATATAGGGATCGCCCCCATTGATTTTAACTGACCAGCCCGTCGTCATTGTGATGGCGAAGGGCCGCGTTATCCAGGCCCATGATGATGCGTTCCAGCAGCGTTTTCGGCATGATCGGTTTGGGCAGAACCGAATCGGCCCCGGATCGGATAGCCTCCAGAATAGCCCCCTGATCCTCGACACCGGTCACCATGATAATCGGCAGGTCGCGTGGCACATCATCATTGTCTTCGCTCAGACGCAGGGTCTGGACGAATTCAATACCACCCATCGGTTTCATATTGATATCAACCAGCGCGAAATCGGGCCGGTACTGCCTGAGCTGGGCCAGGGCCTCCCGCCCGTCTGCAACTTCCCGGATTTCGGCAACGGCAACGGTCCGCAAGATGGACTTTATCAGGCGGCGCATTGGCTCATGGTCGTCGACGACCAGGGCCTTTGTTCCCTTGAACCGTGTCAAATCCACGATTGTTCCCCCGCGACGTGTCGGTCAATCATATCAGGTGCGGGCAATTTGTTAAATTATTCCGCATCGGTCCGGCCTGCGTAAATAAGGAATTCGACATTACCCTGTGGCCCGGTGATGGGGCTTTCGGTAATGCCGACGGTATGCCAGCCTTCCTGCGTATCAATCCAGTTCTTAACTTCTTCGCAGACGGCTGCGTGGAGTTCAGGGTCGCGAACAACGCCGCCTTTGCCCACCTGGCCTTTACCCACTTGGAACTGCGGCTTGATCAGCGCGACCAGCCAGGCACCCGGGCGGGTGAGGGACATGGCAGCCGGCAAGACCTTTTCCAGACCGATGAAACTGGCATCGCAGACAACCGCGTCGATCGGGTCGGGAATGATCTCGGTGGTCAGGTGGCGGGCGTTTGTTTCTTCCAGGACAACAACGCGATCATCCTGCCGCAGGTTCCAGTGAAGCTGCCCGCGCCCGACATCAACGGCATAGACCTTGGCCGCCCCGTTCTGTAACAGCACATCGGTAAAGCCGCCTGTGGATGCGCCGACGTCGATTGCGGTGATACCAGTCGGATCAAGGTCGAATTCCTTCAGGCCCTTTTCCAGTTTCAGGCCGCCACGACTGACCCAGGGGTGATCCTGTCCCCGGACTTCCAGCGGTTTGTCGTCGGCCAGTTTGTCGCCCGGTTTCTGGACCCGTTGTTCCCCGGTGAACACCTTACCCGCCATGATCAGTGCCTGCGCCTTCGTGCGGCTCTCAACCAACCCACGGTCGACCAACAACTGGTCAACGCGTTGCTTCTTTGGCTTGCTCGGTTTGTTCGTCTGGGTCATGGCATCCAAATTATATCCTGTTTCGGGTGAGATAGCGGAAACGAAGCGAGAAAGCCAGCGCCGTAAGCACAAGACCGGTCGCCAGTCCCCACCAGATGCCGACAGCGCCCCATTCAAAAACAAAACCAAACAGGACAGCCACGCTCATGCCGAAGACCCAATAGGTCACCACGGCGATGAGGGTTGGCACCTTCATATCCGACATGCCGTGCAGGATACCGGACATCACCAGTTGAAGACCGTCGAATATCTGGAATACGGCGGCGACGGTGATCAGGGATACCGCAAGCAGGATCACCTGCGGGGCATTCGCCGTGCCGGGGTCAATGAATACGGCGGCCAGACGATCAGGGATCGCCAGGAAAATAATAGCCGAGGTGACCATAATGCACAGCGAAAGTACAAGGGCGGCATAGGCCGCACGATGAATGCCATTTCCATCCTTGGCGCCAAAGGCATAACCCACGCGTGCAACCGCGGCATCGGCGAGCCCAATGGACCCCATGAAGGAGATGGACGTCAGGTTGAGGGCAATGGCGTGAGCGGCGACCTCACGTGGCCCCAGCAGGCCCATCAGCATGGTTGCCGCCGAAAACAGGCCTTCTTCCATGAGAAGCTGCAGGGAAATCGGCCAGCCCATGGCAAAGAAATTGCGGTAGGTTTGCCAGTCCGGCCGCCAAATGCGGGCGAATATCCGATAGCGGCGAAAGGGTTTGCGGAAGGCCGTTACGGCGATCATAGCCAACAGCATCAGAATGTTGACGATAGTGCTTGCCACGCCTGCACCGCGCATCCCCATTTCCGGCAATCCGAAATTGCCGAATATCAGTCCGTAATCCAGGACGATATTCACCGCAACCGCGCCCCACATGATCAGCATTGCGGCAGTCGGGTGACCCAGCGTGATCAGGAAACAACGCAGTGCGACATAGGCGATCGCCGGTAAAAGGCTCCACATGAAAAAATGCATATAGGGGGCTGACAGTGCCACCAGGTCCGGGGACTGGCGCAAAAGCAGCAGAATGTCGTCGATATGCCACAGGACGAAATAACCGGGTATGGCCATTGTCACTGCAACCCATAGCCCTTGCCGGATCACCCGGCGCATCTGCCTCGGTTGTTTGGCTCCACGTGCCTGGGAGGCAAGCGGCGTCGCCGGAAGGACGATCCCCAGAGCAAAGAGGAAGACGATCAGATAAACGGCAATGGCCAGACTGCCTGCGGCAATCTGATTGGGGCCCAAGCGGCCGATCATGATGACGTCGGTAATGCCGATTGCCATCTGCCCCAGATAGCTGAGCGACAGGGGCCAGGCGATCTTGAAAGTCGCATGGAAGTCCTCAGCACCCGGACGGCGACCCTTCTTGGAGGGCGACTGACCGGTCCGATTTGTCTTTTCCAAGCGCTGCAACATCTTTCTCACCCTGATTTCGAAGTGGCGAAGCGGTAACTCCCACAACGATTGCAGCCGCCGGTGGAGGGATATTGATTGGGATTAAATATGCTGATTCTGCGCAGCCAACACGCGAAAGCCGGGAAAGCTAGCAACTATACTGGCAATTGGAAAGGCAATTCAGCCGTTTTCCTCCGGCATTGCGGGGCGGTGGCTGGGTTTGGATATGAGGTAGGCTGCCACGGCCAGCATCACAATCCCGGTTCCAACCAGGGACCAGACGGGCGGTTTGAAAAAGATTGCGGTAATCGTCAGCCCACCCGCCATGGCGACACAGGCCCAGATCTTGCCCCATAGAGGGATCACGCGATAACGGTCCCAGTCACGCAGGAGGGGGCCGTAAATCCTATGATGATAGAGCCAGTTGTGAAACCGCTCGGAACTTCTGGAAAAGGCCCAAAGTGCAACAATCAGGAATGGCACCGTCGGCATGATCGGAAGAAAGGCACCGACAATCCCCAGACCTGTGCTGATCAACCCGATCAAGAGATAGATCAGCCGTATGGTTGCACGTGTCATTTGTCGAGCCTAAGCAATTCACGAGGAATGTCAGAGATTGCGATTGACCGGCCCGATGTCAAGGTCAGGCGCGGGCCGGTTTGTTACCCGTCTTGGACGCCTGTTTTTCCATGGCCTCTACCGCTGTGCGGACGATTGCAGCCGCATCCAGGCCCGCCCATTCAAGCTGTCTTGCAGGCGATGCCTGATCGAGGAATTCATCGGGCATGAACATAGGCCGGACGGTCAGGTCCCGCGTCAGGTCATTGCGCAGCAGATAGTCGCTGACCATGCTGGCAAAGCCACCGATGGAGCCTTCTTCGACGGTAATCAGCAACTCATGGTTTTCAGCCAGTTTGTGAATCAGGTCCGTATCAAGGGGTTTGGCAAAGCGGGCATCGGCCACTGTCACGCTGAACCCGCGGTTCTGGAGTTCGTCCGCGGCATCCAGGGCATCTGCCAGTCGGCTGCCCAAGGACAGGATAGCGATGGTCTTGCCTTCGCGAAGTACACGGCCCTTCCCGATTTCCAGGATTTCCGGTTCTTCGGGCATCTCGACACCGACACCTTCGCCACGCGGATAGCGGAAGGCGCTTGGCCGGTCGTCTATGGCCGCGGCGGTGGCTGTCATATGGACCAGTTCGGCTTCATCTGCCGGCGCCATCACCACGAAATCCGGCAGGCAGCATAGATAGGTGAGGTCGAAGGCACCGCAATGGGTGGAGCCGTCGGCGCCGACAAACCCCGCACGGTCGATGGCAAAACGCACGGGCAACTTCTGGATTGCAACGTCATGCACAACCTGATCGTAGCCACGCTGCAAGAAGGTGGAATAGATCGCGGCAAAAGGCTTGTATCCTTCTGTCGCCATGCCTGCGGCGAAGGTGACTGCATGCTGTTCGGCGATGCCGACGTCAAAGGTCCGCTCCGGATGCGCCTTTTCAAAGAGATTGATCCCGGTGCCCGAGGGCATGGCCGCCGTGATGGCGACGATCTTGTCGTCCTTGTCGGCCAGTTTGGTCAACGTCTGCCCGAACACACCTGTGTACGACGGCGCATTGGGCTTGGCTTTATGCTGTGCGCCAGTGACCACGTCAAAACGGGAGACGCCGTGATATTTGTCGGCGGCTTCTTCCGCCGGTTTGTAGCCTTTACCTTTCTGGGTCACCACGTGGACCAGGAAGGGACCGCGTTCTTCCGCATCTCGGACATTCTTCAGAATCGGCAGCAGATGTTCCATATTGTGGCCGTCGATCGGGCCGACATAATAGAACCCCATTTCCTCGAACAAGGTGCCGCCGGTGACAAAACCGCGTGCAAATTCTTCTGCCTTGGCCGCCGCTTTTTCCATCGGTTCCGGGAATTTATGGGCCAACCACTTGGCTGCCTCCCGCAGCGAGAGATAAGGCTTGGAAGACAGCAGCTTGGACAGATAAGCGCTCATCGCGCCAACCGGCGGTGCGATGGACATGTCGTTGTCGTTCAGGATCACGACCAGACGCGAATTGGTGGCGCCTGCATTGTTCATTGCCTCATAGGCCATGCCCGCGCTCATGGCGCCGTCGCCGATGACGGCAATGACGGTATTGTCCACGCCTGCGAGGTCGCTGGCCACAGCCATGCCCAGACCTGCAGAGATCGAAGTGGAACTGTGAGCAGCGCCGAAGGGATCGTATTCGCTTTCAGAGCGTTTGGTAAAGCCGCTCAACCCACCTTCCTGACGTAGGGTGCGGATACGGTCGCGGCGTCCGGTCAGAATCTTGTGCGGATAGCATTGATGCCCGACGTCCCAGATCAACCGGTCGTCCGGCGTGTTGAAGACATGATGCAAGGCGACGGTCAATTCGACAACGCCAAGGCCCGCCCCCAGATGGCCGCCCGTGTGGGACACCGCATGCACGGTTTCCGAGCGCAATTCATCCGCAAGCTGTTGAAGCTTGCTTTCATCTACCTTGCGAAGGTCTTCAGGTAGCTTGACCTGATCCAAAAGGGGCGTTTCCAGTTTCACTTTATACTCTCCCCGTTTTACGGGTGCTGAGACAAGACAATCTTGAGGATGTTAGTTGCGGCGCTCGACGACGAATTGCGCCACCATCCGTAAGAAGTCTGCCTTTTCGTCGAAAATAGCAAGATGGTCAACTGCCTGCTTTGCCAGCAGTGCGGCCTGCTCACGCGCGCGTTCCGGCCCCAGAATGGAAACGAAGGTGGCTTTCCCTCTGTTCTCATCCTTGCCGACGGCCTTGCCCGTTTCTTCTTCTGAGCCTTCCACGTCCAACAAGTCGTCGGCGATCTGGAAGGCCAGGCCCAGGTCCTGGCTATAGCCACGCAGGGCTTCGCTGGCCTTTTCCGGGGCGTTGCCCATGATCGCACCTGCCTGACAGGAAAACTCGATCAGGCGGCCGGTTTTGAGGCGTTGCAGGCGTGTAATGGCGGTAATGTCCACATCCGTCTGCTGTTCCGCCCGCAGGTCGATCATCTGGCCGCCGACCATGCCGTGGCTGCCGGATGCCCTGGCCAGGGCATGGACCAGCTCACAGCGCACACGCGGATTGTCATGGGTATCCGGGTGGGCGAGGACTTCAAATGCCATGGTCAGCAAGGCATCGCCTGCCAGAATGGCGGTTGCTTCGTCGTATTCCCTGTGGACGGTCGGCTTGCCACGGCGCAAGTCGTCGTCATCCATGGCTGGCAGATCGTCATGGATCAGGGAATAGCAATGCACCATTTCGACGGCTGCGGCGGCGCGCAGGGCGCATGTTTCACCGACGGAAAAAAGCCTGGCGCTTTCGGTCAGCAGGAAAGGACGAAGCCGTTTGCCGCCGTCCAGGCTGCCATGCCGCATCGCCGAGATCAGGCGCAATTCAGGTGCTTCGTCCGACGCAAGAAGCCGTTCAATTTCCGATTCGACCGCACTGGCGGTTCCGGCCATTGCTTTTGTTAGCGCATCCATGAAATCCGGTAGCCTGTTTTTTTTACTGATTTGGAATTTGATAGATTAACCGATATCGGTCTCGTTGGCATCAACCGCGCCGTCCGGACCCAGAGATATCTTTTCCACACGCATCCGCGCTTCTGCCAGCTTCTTCTCGCAATGCCGTTTCAGGGCAGCCCCCCGTTCATAGGCATTAATCGACTCGTCCAGCGAGACACTGCCGCTTTCCAGGGCTTTGACGATTGTTTCCAATTCCTGCAGCGCCTGTTCGAAGCCCATGGCGTCAATGGCGGTGGCGTCTTTGTCGGCCATCTAAAACTCCTTCCACTTTTGGGCGCGGAGTTTATTCCCTTCCTCAGGGTAGGCCAAGGGGAAGTTCACGGAAATCTTTCACAGTTGCAATGGGCTACTTGAAACCCGGAATGATGATCTTACCTATTTAATGCGATCAATTATGAATTGCAAAAATTTGAGCATTAATCATTAAGATTCCAGGATTTGAAATGTCTCAGAGTGAACCGGAAAATACGGCGCGGTTGGGTGCTGTGAACCAGAAAATCGTCGCTGACGGGGAAAGTCTGCCTGTCGTGAAGCTGAAGGATGGCAGCAATGTGCAGACCGGGACGGTTGCCACGATGCTGGTCAACATCGGGCTGTATAACGATGGCGCGCGTGGTCAGGTGGAGCGTGAACTGGAAATGGCGGTGCCGACCCTTGTTAAAGTCGGCCTGTTTGACCTGTTTCACCCGGATGAATGGGCGAAGGGGGACAATCCCGGACGGCGTTTCGTAGGCGACGCCGCGAAGACATATTTGCAGGAAAGCGGTTCAACCGAATGAAGAACCGAAAAGACCCTGGCCTGCGACGGTCAGGGTCTTTGTTCAGGCAGCGCGGCGACTACAGGAAGCTGCAAATCTCGTCGAGAGGCTTCTTGTGGGTGGCATGTTCCGGCACTGTTGCGTCTTCGGCCGGATAGCCCGCGACCAACAGAATATAGGGGCGCTCGTTGTCCGGGCGTTTGCAGATTTTATTCAGGAAATTCATTGGATTGGGTGTGTGCGTCAGGGTTGCAAGTCCGGCATGGTGCAGGGCGGCAATCAGGAAGCCGGTTGCGATGTTGACCGATTCCGGCACATAGTAGTTCTTAACCTTTTCGCCATTCTCACCAACGCTGTAGCGTTCACCAAAAATAGCGATCAGCCAGGGTGCGGTTTCCAGAAACGGCTTATTGGCGTCGGTGCCAAGCGGCTCCAGGGCGTGAAGCCATTCTGTCCCTGCTTTTCCTGCATAAAAAGCGCGTTCTTCCTCTTCCGCTGCCGCGCGAATTTCCGTACGAAGCGGGCCCTTGCCTATGACGGTGAAATGCCAGGGTTGCTGGTTCGCGCCATTGGGGGCGGTGCCTGCGGTTTTCAGGCAGGTCTCGATAATCTCCCGCGGGACGGGACGGTCGGCGAAGTCGCGGACCGTGCGGCGGCGACGTAGACTTTCATAGAATTCCTCGGCCCGGCGGGTCATCTCTTCTACTGGATATTCCCGGAATTCGCTAAGTGGGAGGTAGGTCGGGGTGGTCATCATACCTGTCCTGATGCTGTTTCTTATGATTGAACCTTATGTAAACAGAAAATAATTGAATATTCAACTAAATACGGGAAAAAGTCTTTGCTGGGTATATGTGCGGGCTTGCCTGACGGAAATACGGCGCGCAAACTGTTGCTATGACAATAGTTTACACACATGAAGCCTGCCTGCGGCATGATATGGGGGAGGGGCATCCGGAACAGCCTGCACGGCTGCGTGTGGTGCTGGATGCGTTGAAAACTCCCGATTTCGACGAGTTGGAGTGGCGTGAGGCACCTCGTGCGACCAGGGAGCAGATTGCAACCGTGCATCCGGCGCATTATGTGGATGAGATTCTGGCAGCCATCCCTGAACACGGTCTGCGTTACCTCGACGGGGATACCAGCGTCTGCCCGGACAGCGGCGAGGCGGCATTGCGGGCGGCGGGCAGTGTCGTCGCGGCGGTGGATGCCGTTATGGCGGGGGATGACGAGACTGTCTTTTGCGCGGTTCGCCCGCCGGGGCACCACGCAGAGCCGGAACATGCGATGGGCTTTTGCCTGTTTAATAACGTTGCAATCGGGGCGGCCCATGCCCGTGATCAATACGGCCTGAAACATATTGCGGTTGTCGATTTCGATGTTCATCACGGCAACGGCACGCAGGCGATGTTTGAAAATGAGCCATACTGGTTCTACGGCTCAATTCACCAGAGCCCGCTATACCCCGGAACTGGCAAAGCGAATGAAACGGGCGTTGCGCATAATATTCAGAACCTGCTTCTGCCGCCGATGTCCGGCAGCGGAGAATTTCGTTTGGCAGCGGAGAGATATCTGCTGCCGGCGCTGTTGGAATTTCGGCCGGATTTATTGTTTGTTTCCGCCGGGTTCGACGCCCATGAAGGGGATCCTCTGGCGCAGTTGAACCTGCAGGATGACGATTTCGAATGGATCACGAAAGAGTTGAAGAATATAGCAAGACAAACCTCTGACGGACGGATAATCTCTGTCCTGGAAGGAGGCTATGACCTCCCGGCGCTGGCGAGTTCTTCTGCTGCCCATGTGAAGGCGCTGATGTTAGACTAGAATGGCTTTTTGTATGGGGGACGACGTGATCCGGAAGTATATCTGGGGCCTTGCTGCAGTGATGACAGCATTCCTGGGCCAGGCAGCCCTGGCGCAGGATGATCGCCCTGCGCTGGTTGAGGTTGACCCTGTCCGTGTTGAAACCTTGTCCCAAACCATGCCGGTTATCGGTCGCTTTGTTGCCCGTCAGCGGGGGAATGTCGCTGCCGCCACGGCAGGGCCGGTGGTTTCGGTCCTTGTCGAGGTGGGGGACCGCGTCAAGCAAGGCGATCCGCTCGTCGCCCTCGACAAGGAAAAGCTGAGTGAAACCCGCAACCTCCAGGCGGCGGCGCTGGACGAGGCCAAGGCGGCTGTAAATACTGCCCGGGAATCGCTCAATCTTGCTCGTCAGGAGTTCAAGCGACTGGAACGCTTGAAAGGGTCCGCGGCCTTCTCCAAGGCCCGTCTTGATGACAAGAGGCAGGAGGTTGCGCGCTATTCCTCCGAGGTTGTCGAGGCACAGGCGGCGGTTGCGCGCGCCAAGGCAACTCTGGCCCTTGCGGACATCGACCTGGACCGGTCTACAATCAAGGCACCCTACAACGGCGTTGTGGTCGAGCGTCAGGTGGAGCGTGGCGCCTATGTCAGTGTTGGTCAGGATATCGTGACACTGGTGAACGATGAAGAGATGGAAATCGAGGCAGATATTCCTGCCGACCGGATTTCCGGGCTGACGCCGGGACGTGTCGTACAGGTCAGCCTTGGCAATGGAAGCCATTATCCTGCCGCCGTGCGGGCCGTTATTCCTGAGGAAAATGCCCTGACCAGAACCAGGGCGGTTCGCTTTATACCCGCATTCGACGGTGAGGAGCCCCTGACGTTGGCAGCCGGGCAGTCGGTCACGGTTTTGGCCCCGGTTGGAACGGCCCGGAAGATATTATCCGTTCATAAGGATTCCGTTCTTCCCAAAGGAGACGAGGATTTTGTCTTCGTCGTTGAGGATGGTCATGCTGTTCAGCGCCGGGTGGCGCTGGGCGAAGCCGTGGGTAACCGATTTGAGGTTCTCAGCGGCCTGGTCCAGGGAGAGATCGTGATCATGCGTGGTAATGAGCGTGTCGTGCCGGGTCAGGCGGTGACATACCCAAAGCCGGATCGCAGTGAACAGGAGGGTGCTAAAATGGCGCCCAAGGCCGGAGAGGCCGGGGGCTGACGGACAGCCGGGCCTCCCAAGTTTTCTCTTTTGTGGCAGACGTCCTTTAATGCGGGGATAGTAAGACCGTGAACCTGATTGGAATTTCAATTGAACGCCCGGTGGCGGTTCTGGCTGTCGTCGCCATGGCGATCCTGTTCGGGATTGTTGCCCTTCACACAATCCCCATTCAACTTGCACCCGACGTGTCCCGCCCGGTGATTACGATCCGCACCAATTGGCCCGGTGCCGCCCCCGTTGAGGTCGAACGCGAAATCATCAACGAGCAGGAAGACGTCCTGAAAGGCCTCGAAGGCCTGAAGTCCATGCGTAGCCGGGCATCCAACGGGCAGGGGTCCATCACCCTGGAATTCGGTATCGGTCAGGATATGGGCCGCGCCCTGCTGCTGACGGCCAATCGCCTTGATCGCGTCAGCAGCTATCCCGACGAAGTGGACGAACCGACCCTGCGGACCGTGGGCTCGGAAGACAACGCCATCGCCTGGTTCAGGATCAGCAAGGCAGCGGGTAATACCACGCCTATCGGCGAGTTTCGGGATTTTGCCGTTGATGTCGTCAAGGAACGGCTTGAACGTGTTCCGGGTGTCAGTGAAGTCAATGTCTATGGCGGCGGCGAGCGTGAAATGCAGGTGGTGGTGGAACCTAGCCTGCTGGCGCAATACGGCCTTACGGTTTCCGAAGTGGTGGACAGTCTGCGCGCTGCCAATTCCTCTGTCACCGGCGGCAAGGTGGATGAAGGCAAGCGCCGATATACTGTGCGGACCGACAATGAATTCACCTCGCTCGATATGGTGCGCAACGTGGTGCTGCGTACCGAACGCGATGCGGCGACCGGTCGCGTGGCCCGCGTAACCGTTGGCGATGTGGCTGATGTTTCCTTCGGATATAAGGAGCCCGGCGCGACCTTGCGATCCAACGGGCAGGAGACGCTGGCGGTCAACGCGACCCGTGAGACGGGCGCCAATGTCATCGAGGTCATGGCGGGCATCCGCGAGGCGATGGCGGACCTGAACGCCCATGCGCTGCCGAACCGGGGCCTCGTCATGAAGCAGATTTATGACGAAACCGTCTATATCGATTCCGCGATCGACCTTGTGATCCAGAATATCTGGGTCGGCGGTATTCTGGCCGTTGTTATCCTGTTGATTTTCCTGCGTTCGATCCGTGCGACGCTGGTCGTTGCCCTGGCAATTCCGGTGTCCGTCATTGCATCCTTTGTGGCGATGGCTTTCCTCGGGCGGTCCTTGAATGTGGTCAGTCTGGCCGGTATTGCCTTTGCAGTCGGGATGGTGGTGGATGCCGCCATCGTCGTTTTGGAGAATATCTATCGCCTGCGGCAGCAGGGGATACCGATCCTTGAGGCGGCATACAAAGGCGCTGCCCAGGTTTGGGGGGCAATTCTGGTTTCGGCCCTGACGACGGTGATGGTGTTCATTCCGATCCTGATCATGGACCTGGAAGTCGGACAGCTGTTCCGCGATATCGCCGTTGCGATTTCCGTTTCGGTGATGTTTTCCCTGCTGGTCTCCATCACGGTTATTCCGGCGCTGGCCAACCGGTTGCTTGCCCATGATGTCGGCGACCCGAACCGGAAGCTCGTCAAGCTGCCCTTTGTCGATGGATTTGGACGACTGTTCATGCGTGCCACGCGCGGTATTGCCGAAGCTGTCGTTGCCAGCCGCCGGCTGGCAATTTCCATCGTCGTGATTGTAACTGTCGTCGCGACAGGTACGACGATTATCCTTTTGCCCAAGCTTGAATATCTGCCGGAAGGCAACCGTAACTTCGTCTTCGGTATGATTTTCCCGCCACCGGGCTATAACCTTGATACCATGACGGAAATTGCGGAACGCGTCGAAGGCGCGGTAAAGCCGCTGTGGGCGGATGTGTCCGGTCCGAAGGCGGAGGAAGGCCAGCCGCCAAAGATCAACAACTTCTTCTTTGTGGCGACGGATACGAGGACCTTTATCGGTGCGGATTCCGTTGAGGAGACCCGTGCCGGAGATTTGATCCCCGCCCTGACCCGACCGATTTTCAAGGAGCCAGGCACCTACGGCTTTTTCACCCAGCCCTCTATCTTCGGGCGCGGTGTCGGCGGGACGCGGTCCATTGATCTGGATATCAGCGGCCCGGACCTGGAACAGGTGATTGCCGTTGCGCAACGCGCCGCAGGCATGGTGACAGCGAATTTCCCGCGCGAAGAAGGGAACCAGCTTCGCCCCCGGCCGGGTCTGGAATTGGGCGCGCCGGAAGTCCGTATTCTCCCCAACCCTGTCTATCTCAGCGATAACGGTGTTTCCGCGCGGGAGCTTGGGGTGACGGTCGATGCCTTCAATGACGGCATGCGTGTCGACGAAATTTCCATCGGTGGCAAACTGACTGACCTGATGCTGAAGGGGCCGGACGGCTATAATGAAACAACCCAGGGCATTGAGAACCTGCCTGTTGTAACCCAGTCCGGGGTGATCTTGCCGGCCAGTTCCCTTGCCGATATCCGCGTTACAGCGGGGCCAACGGAAATCCGCCATATCGAGCGTGCCAGAACGGTAACTCTGCAAATCCGCCCGACGAACCGCATTGCGTTGGAAGCCGCCCTTGACCAGATACGGGCCAAGGTTATCGCGCCTTTGGAAAAAGAGGGGCTGCCGGACGGTATGACCCTGCGCATGCGCGGTACGGCGGAAAAGCTTGATGCGACCTGGAAGGAGATGCGTGTCGACCTGCTCGTGGCTTTGGTGATCGTCTATCTCGTCATGGCGATCCTGTTCGAGAGCTTCCTTTATCCGTTGATCATCATGCTTGCCGTGCCGCTGGCTGCTGCCGGTGGCCTTGTCGGGTTTTGGCTGTTGTCCCTCTGGAAATTCCAGACCTTCAATATGCTGACCGTTTTGGGCTTTGTGATTTTGATCGGGATTGTTGTGAACAATGCGATTCTGGTCGTCCATCAGACATTGCATCATATCCGTCATGAAGGCTATGCACCGCGTGCAGCCGTGGTCGAAGCCACCTGCAACCGCGTCAGGCCGATCTTCATGTCCACCCTGACCAGTGTCTTCGGTATGTTGCCGTTGATCTTGTTCCCGGGGGCCGGTTCAGAAATCTATGCGGGGCTTGGGTCGGTGGTTGTCGGTGGTTTGTCTTTGTCGGCTGTTTTGACGCTTGGGATCGTGCCGCCTCTTTTGGCGTTGGTGGTGCCGTTGGTCGAGAAACGTCACCCTATCCGGGAGGCCAAAGCAGCAGAGTAAATCTGCGGTTTTTTTGCTTTTGAACGATAGAAAACCGGACCCGGTGGATGTTTGCCACGGTTTTACCCGAATTTTGACAAAAAATGACTTAAATCGCTTGCGAATGTTTTTGACCGGTGTGGTATCTGGGTGTAAAAGTTTCGTCCCGGATACTGGGTGGGTGCAGGAGCGTCAGAAGGCGTTCGGAAATCGCAGAAAGTAAAATGATAAAAGTATCAATGTGAGGTCAGTTTATGACGCCGGCGGAAATGGAAGATAACGTAAAGCACGCCAGCACACTTCTGAAGGCTATGAGCAATGAAAAACGCCTGATGATTCTGTGCTATCTGGGACAGGAAGAAATGTCTGTTGGCGCGCTGGAGAAATTGGTCGGGCTGAGCCAGTCCGCCCTGTCGCAGCATCTTGCCCGTTTGCGTCGTGACGGCTTTGTCCAAACCCGGCGGGAAGCACAGACAATTTATTATTCCCTCAAAGGGGAAGAGACCGAAATCGTCATCGGGGCGCTGAAGCAGCTTTATTGCTAGGCCCCGACGTAGTCTGACTGGTAGCTTCATCGCATTGGCCGCAGGGATGCGTCGGCAGTCCCTGCGCAATCCAGCCCGGTAAGGGCCCCCGCCCCAACATACCCGCCTTCACATTGGCAACATTGCTGAAGCCATTGGCAGATAGGAAATGCTGTGCCCAGGCGGAACGGCTTCCGCTTGCGCAGATCACGGCAATCGGCCGGTCCAATTTTCCATCAACGAGATGTTTGACGGCCTCAAGAAATCCTGTGGGGCCGTCCTGACGGTGCATGGTTAACGGTATGACGCCTTTTCCCACGCCGGTGCTGTGCCATTCCGCAGGGCGGCGGATATCTAAAATGAGGCGGCTGCCTTTCTGACCTTGCTGGAAAGCTTCCTGGGGTGTCAGGACGGTCTCGTCCTGCCCGGCATGGCTGCTGTTTGAGGTCACGATTGAAAGGGCCAGGATAAGGCCGGCAACCGATAGGATGTGTATTACAATACCTCGTCTAAGAGCGCATTTTGGCATATTGCTCATGAATTTGACGACCCGCATATGGCTCATGCTTGCATTTCGCTGCACCAAACAGCTACTTTGTTGTAGTATAACGGTGTATGCGGCTATTAACGCAAGTAACATAAGCTTTATAAAAGGGATGGCGACCGAATGCCTGGAACGTTAAGCGCAAGTGACGTTAAACGTCTTATGGAAGATCCCTCGGTGGAAACCCGGGCGGAGACTGCTGAGAAAATCGCCTCCCAGTTTGAAGCTGGGGAACTTAGCGAAAAAGAACGTGGCCTGGCCTATGAAATCTTCAAGGTAATGGTGCAGGACGTGGAAGAACGCGTCCGGTCTGCCCTGTCGAACAATTTGAAAAATGCGCCCAACCTGCCGCGCGACCTGGCCGTTACGATGGCCAAGGACGTAAGCGATTCGGTGGCGCTTCCGATTATCCAGTTTTCCGAAGCCCTGGATGACACGGATCTCATAGAAATTATCCGCACCCAGTCCGTGGACAGGCAGGTTGCCGTTGCCTCCCGTTCCAACGTCTCGGAAGGTGTTGCCGATACTCTGGTGGATGAAGGGGACAGGAAGGCCGTTGTTGCGCTGGTCTCCAATAAAGAGACGACGCTTAGTGAAAAGACCCTGGACAAGGTTGTCGGGACCTATGGCGATGACATAGAGGTCCAGGACCCGTTGGTGCATCGGCCCAAACTGCCGGTGACGATTGCTGAAAAGCTCGTGGCCCATGTGTCCGACAACCTGCGTGAATATCTCGTCACCCATCATGAATTGCCGGAACAGGCCGCGACCGACATTATCCTGCAGGTTCGTGAGCGGACGACGATTGGCCTGGTCAGCAATGGGGCCGAGGAACAGGACGTCGAAAAGCTGGTGGCCCAGATTCACAAGAACGGCCGTCTTACTCCGTCCATCATTCTGCGTGCGCTTTGTGTCGGCGATATGTCGTTTTTCGAGGCCTCGTTGGCTGTTATGTCGAAGGTTCCGCTCAATAACGCGCGGGTTCTCATCCACGATGAAGGTGAGTTGGGGTTCAAGTCGCTGTTTAAAAAGGCAGGAATGCCGGACGCACTATTCCCGGCCTTCCGTACCGCACTCGATACCGCACTGGGGGCTGAGGCGGAGCGTTCAGACGCCGATATTGAAACGCAGATGCGGCGTATGCTGGAGCGTGTCCTCACGGTGCATGAAAATGTTATCGACGAATATGGCATCGAAAACGTCGACTATCTGCTGTCGAAATTCAATACGCTGGCGGATGCCCATGCTTCGGCTGACGATGGGAAGTGACTGTCATTCGAACGGATGACGTGTCACTGCCACTGATTTCCCACAATCATTCCTTTTTTTTGCCCTTTGGGCATATTACGTATGCATCATGATGAAAAAAATTATTCTGGGCGGCGCCGTTGCGGCTTTGCTGGTGACAGGAGCGCCTTATCAGGTCGGCCAATCTCTCGCGGAGACGGTTCCGGCCAGTCGGGAACAGATACAGCTTTCTTTTGCGCCTTTGGTTAAGGCTGCGGCTCCATCTGTTGTAAACATCTACACCAAGAAGGTTGTGAAGACCCGCACACGCGGTCCGTTCGATGACCCGTTATTCCGGCGCTTCTTCGGTAATAACCTGCCGGGCGGGCGTGTTCGCGAGCGGGTGATGAATTCGCTTGGTTCCGGTGTGATTGTTCGCGGAAACGGGATTGTCGTCACCAACAACCATGTGATCGAGGATGCCCAGGAAATCCGCGTTGTCATGAATGACCGGCGGGAGTTCGACGCCGAGCTTCTGATGACTGACAAACGCACGGATCTGGCCGTTCTGAAACTGAGCGGCGATCCGAAAGACCTTCCGACGCTGAAATTTGGTGATTCTGATGCGCTTGAGGTCGGCGACCTTGTTGTTGCGATCGGTAACCCCTTCGGTGTGGGCCAGACGGTGACCAGCGGCATTGTGTCCGGGCTGGCGCGGACCTCTGTCGGTATCACTGACTATCGTTCTTTCATCCAGACCGATGCCGCCATTAACCCGGGCAACTCCGGCGGGGCCTTGCTGAACATGAAGGGCCAGGTTGTCGGCATCAATACGGCGATCTTTTCCAAAAGCGGCGGCTCCATGGGGATCGGCTTTGCCATCCCGTCGAGCATGGTCAACGCCGTGGTCAAGAGCGCACTGGCAGGCAAGCCGCTGATGCACCCCTGGCTGGGTTTCAGTGGCCGGGATGTTACCAACGATATTGCCGAAGCCCTGAATATGGGCCGCCCGGGTGGTGTTCTTGTTGAATCCATTTATGCGAATGGTCCGGCGGACAAGGCCGGGCTGGTCGCGGGCGATGTTGTGCTTGGCGTTAATGGCCGTGAAATCGAGGATGCACAGAATTTGCGTTTCCGTCTTGCGATCCTCGGTATTGGTGGTGATGCAGAGATCGAAATCCTGCGCGATGGCAAGAAACGCAATCTGGAGTTCTCTCTCGTTGCGCCGCCGGAAGATCCGCCGCGCGACGAATGGACGGTTGGCGGCACCAATCCGTTGTCCGGGGTGACAATCCTCAATCTGTCGCCCGCTGTTTCCGATGAGCTTGGTGTGCCGACGGACCTGCACGGTGTTATGGTTGTGAAAGTCCCGTCGCGTTCCCTGGCGACACGGCTGCAAATCACACCGGGCACGCAGCTTCTGGAAATTAACGGCCATGAAGTTGCGTCGGTGGATGATGTCAGGGAGATCGTGTCCGATCCTTCCGGCGAGTGGCTGCTGGTGTTGGAACAGAACGGCCGCAAGCGAACCATTGAGGTGCGGTAATTGGCAGGTAATGCGGAACCGGGCCTGTTCGGGGCAGACGCACCGCGTCCGCTGGCGGACAGGCTTCGGCCAAAAACGCTGGAAGAGGTCGTCGGGCAGGATCACCTGCTCGGCCCGGACGGTGCCATCCATCGGATGATCACCCAGGGGCGGCTGACCTCGATGATACTGTGGGGGACGCCCGGCTGTGGCAAGACCACGATCGCCCGGCTCCTCGCCCAGCAGACCGACCTTGCCTTTGAGCCGCTCAGCGCCGTTTTCTCCGGTGTGGCGGATTTGCGGAAGGTTTTTGACCGGGCCGCAGACAGGCGGATGACAGGCGAGGGAACCTGCCTTTTCGTGGATGAGATCCATCGCTTTAACAAGGCACAGCAGGACGGGTTCCTGCCTTTTGTGGAGGATGGTACTGTCATTCTGGTCGGGGCGACCACGGAAAACCCGAGCTTTGAGCTTAACGCGGCCCTGCTGTCCCGCTGTCAGGTCTTTGTCCTCAACCGGTTGGACGACTCGGCCTTGGAACTGATGCTCCAGAGGGCGGAGGCGGAAGAGGAACGTCCACTTCCCCTGGATAAGGAGGCGCGGGCCGCCGTACGCGCAATGGCCGATGGCGATGGCCGCTATCTCCTGAATATGGCCGAGGCAATCTATGCCCTGGGCATTTCCAAGCCGATGGATACAGCGGAACTGGCCAAGGTGGTACAGCGCCGCCTGCCCATGTATGACAAGTCCCAGGACAGTCATTACAACCTGATGAGCGCCCTGCATAAATCGTTGCGGGGGTCGGACTGCGATGCGGCGCTTTACTGGCTGGGCCGGATGCTGTCCGGGGGGGAGGACCCTCTTTATATCGCGCGCCGTCTTGTGCGCTTTGCCTATGAGGATGTCGGGCTGGCAGACCCTAATGCCGCGCCACAGGCCCTTGCCGCCTGGGATACTTATGAGCGTCTGGGCTCGCCGGAAGGGGAGTTGGCTTTGGCCCAGGTGGTGATCTATCTGGCGACGGCGCCCAAGTCCAATGCGGCCTACAAGGCGTTCAAGGACAGTCTGGTCAAGGCCAAGGAGACGGGGTCCCTGTCGCCGCCTAAGCATATTCTGAACGCGCCGACCAAGATGATGAAAGAGATGGGATACGGCGCGGGCTATTCCTACGACCATGACGCACCGGACGGTTTTTCGGGGCAGAATTTCTTCCCCGACAATATGGCCCGGGAAAAGCTCTACAGCCCTGTGGAGCGCGGATTTGAACGTGAAATCCGGAAACGCCTTGATTACTGGGACAATTTACGCAAAAAGCGGCGGTAGATACCGTTTTCCGGCCATGCTATGCATGAAGGCCGGTTTGTAACCGAAACATTGAACGCGAAGGCGTATCCATGAAGATGATATTTGCCATTGCCGCCGGCGGCGCGGTGGGGGCGGTGGCTAGGCATTTTGCCGCGCATTTCGTCGCTTCCCTGGCCGGTCATGGTTTCCCCTGGGGAATCCTGGCTGTGAATATTCTGGGGTCCCTGATTATGGGGATTTTGGTGGAATCGCTGGCGCTGATGTGGTCGCCCAGTGTGGAACTGCGCGCCTTCATGGTGGTCGGCATCCTTGGCAGCTTCACAACCTTTTCCACCTTTGCCCTGGATACGGTAACATTGATGAGCCGCGGGCAGACGATAATAGCTGCCGCTTATATCGGTGTTTCGGTGGTGGTAGCCGTGATGGCGCTGATGGCCGGAATGGCATCGGTTCGTTTCCTTGTATCGTAAGAGAGATTTTCAATGAGTGGCGTTCAGATAAGGCAGGTCGCTGGTTCCGAAAGCGACATGCGGTTGGATCGTTGGTTCAAACAAAACTATCCCGCCGTGCCTTTCGGCTATCTGCAGAAGATCCTGCGCAAGGGTGAGGTCCGTGTCGATGGCAAACGGGCCAAGGCAAGCCAACGCCTGGAGGCCGGTCAGGCCGTGCGCATTCCGCCGTTGGGGGATTATGCCAAGGCGGATACGGCACCGGCCCGGAAACAGGGGCTGAGCAAGAAGGACGAGGCACTTGCCAAGTCCATGGTGATTTACCGCAGCCGCGATGTGCTGGCGATCAACAAGCCCGCGGGTCTTGCCGTCCAGGGGGGCACGAAGACCGAACGGCATCTGGATATGATGCTCGATGCCCTGCAATTCGATGCCGATGAACGGCCGCGTCTGGTGCATCGCCTTGACCGGGACACAAGCGGTGTCATGCTTTTGGCGCGCAGCCGCGAGGCGGCGGCCTCCCTGACGCAGGCCTTCAAGAAACGCGATACCCGCAAGGTCTATTGGGCGATTACCGTTGGTGTGCCCGATCCTGAGGAAGGCCGCATTTCCTACCCCCTTTCCAAATTGCCGGGCAAGGGCGGGGAACGTGTTGTCGTGGATACGGAAAACGGCAAGAACGCTGTGACTGAATTCAAGGTTCTGGAAAAGGCGGGCAAACGCCTCGCCCTCGTTGCCCTATGGCCGAAAACCGGCCGCACCCATCAGTTGCGCGCCCATATGGCGGCGCTTGGAACGCCAATTCTGGGCGATGGCAAATATGGTGCGAAGGAGGCTTTTGTCAGCGGTGCGAATGTCCTGCGGCAACTGCACCTTCACGCCAAGGAGATTGATATTCCGGGCGGTGGGCCACGGATCAAGGCGCCGCTGCCGGATCATATCAAAACCACCTTCGAACTTTTCGGCTTCAATCCGGAAGAATGGATGGATAGTGATCCTTTCGAGGAAATCTGATTGTCAGTCCCGCGCTTGGTGGCGGTGCGGGGATTGGTGTTCGTAATGGCTTTATTGGGGGATGCCCGTGCGCTTTGCGGTTTTTGATTGCGATGGGACATTGGTCGATTCGCTGCATCATATTGTCTTCGGGATGCAGGCGGCCTTTGAACGTGAAGGACTTTCCGCGCCGACCCGGGACGAGGTGGCGCGCTATATCGGTCTGCCGTTGGTCACGGCGATGGTCGAAATGCTTCCTGACGGTGATCCGGATCTGCACATGCGGCTGGCCGATGGCTATCGCCAGATTGTGACGGAACAGGACGCGATCGGTCGTGAGCCTGCTCCGCTTTATCCCGGTTGCCGTGAGGTACTGGACGAACTGCGTGATGCAGGCGTGCTGTTGGGCGTGGCGACCGGAAAGGGACGCCGTGGCCTGGTGCAGACACTGGCGGACAACGGGTTGGATAAGCATTTCATCGTGACCAAGACCGCCGATGACGGCCCGGGGAAACCCAACCCGGACATTCTTCTGGATGCCATGGCCGAGGTTGGCGCACAGGCCTG
The DNA here is from genome assembly GCF_025136295.1 of Aestuariispira ectoiniformans. Classification (GTDB taxonomy): domain Bacteria; phylum Pseudomonadota; class Alphaproteobacteria; order UBA8366; family Aestuariispiraceae; genus Aestuariispira_A; species Aestuariispira_A ectoiniformans. The sequence goes on from NZ_CP062788.1 coordinate 2,165,955, forward strand.
GGAAACCGTGATGATCGGGGACACTGTCTTTGATGTACAAACGGCTGTGAATGCACGCACACTCGCCCTTGGCGTGAGTTGGGGCTATCATGGTGACGATGAATTATTGCAGGCCGGGGCAGCAATGATCGCCCGCCAATACGAAGCTGTGCCACAGCTTTTGAATGACTTGTGGAGCAAGGCTGATGCGTCGCGCGCTTAAATATCTGGGAATTATCGTCGGGTCTCTGGTTGCCCTTACCGCAATTGCCTTTGCGGTTATCGTGAACCTGGATTTCAACGACTACAAATATCTGATCGAAGGACAGGTTCGGGAAAAAACCGGGCGGGATCTGGAAATCCGTGGGCGTCTTGATGTGGATATCTCCATGCGGCCCTCGGTGACGATGACCGATGTGCGCATGGCCAATGCCCCCTGGGGAACGTCACCGGATATGGCGACCTTGGACTATCTGTCCGCGACCATCGACCTCTGGCCGCTGATCACCGATAATGTTGTAGATGTTCAAAAGGTTGAGCTGCGTGGCGTCAATCTGCTGGTGGAAAAGAACCGCGACGGTCACACCAACCTGGAATTCCGCGAACTGAAGACGAGGAAAGAGACCGGGGAAACGGCTCCGGCACAGGTCTCAACGGAGACGGGACCGGCAGGACTTAGCCTGCCTATTCTGCGTGATGTGCGCCTGAGCGATATCCAGATGCGCTACAACGACCTGGGAACAGGCGAGAAACGCAATCTGGTTGTCGATAATCTCAGCATTGGTGGCGAAGGTCCTTTCGCGCCGTTGAAAATCGACCTCAACGGACATGCCGATAATATTCCCCTGAAGCTTTCGGGGGAACTTGGCTCCCCCAGCGACATGCTGAATGCGGACCGTCTCTGGACGGTGGACCTGTCGGGTAATCTGGCGGGAACGAACCTGTCTATTGCCGGTGGCATTGATGAACCGGCGGCGGGGCGTGGCATCAATGTTGTAATCTCGACGGATACGAGCGAGATCGGCACGCTTTCGCGCATTACCGAACCTCTGGCGGGACAGAGCGTTCCCAACCTTGGGCCGCTGAAACTGTCGATCCTGCTGTCCGGGGATGCGGACAAGGCGCTGTCTGCCAGCGATATTTCAGTCAACCTCGGCAAGGCTGGCGGTTTGCAGTTGCAGGTTGCCGGTGAGGTTGCCGATGTGTTGAAGCAGAAGGGGGTCGACCTGAAGGGGGAACTGTCCGTGCCGGATATTTCGTCCCTGTCGGCCGTTGCAGGGCAGGATATTCCGGCCCTTGGTGCCTTGACCAGCCAATTTGCCGTTTCCGGGGATGTTGGCACCGGTGTGGCCCTGAATGATTTTGCGTTCGACCTGAAACGAAGCGGTGTCCTGCAATTGTCCGGCAGCGGCGGCGTTGATGACCTGCTGACCCAGCGCGGTGTCGACATGCAGGTGAAGCTTCTTGTCCCGGATATGAAGGCGCTGCCTGCCGTCAACGGGACTAAAATGCCGGACGCCGGGCGTGTGGATGCACGTTTCAACATTGCCGGTGATGTCGCCGGAAAGCTTGCGATGAAGGACCTCAAGGCATCGCTGGGCCGCAAGGATATCTACCAGTTGGTATTGAACGGCGGTATTGCCGACCTGATGAAGCAGGCGGGAATTGATCTTGGCTTTGACTTTGCCACGCCGAACCTGGCGCGGCTTTCCAGTCTTGCCCAGTCGGACCTGCCCGCCATGGCACCCATAAGTGCATCCGGTCGCCTGAAAGGCGGGGCGACGGACGCTGCCTCGGTGGAGGGGCTGGCACTTAAAATCGGTGAAAGCGATCTTTCCGGCGACGTTACGGTTGCAAGCGTTGCCACCCGCCCGGATGTGAAGGCAACGTTTAAATCCAACGTTCTGCGACTGGAAGATGTCACGCCTAAGGATGGCGGGAAAACGGCCTCTGGCGGTGGGGGCACGGCATCTGTACCGTCCACGTCGTCCTCGGGCAATAATGGTCGCGTCATCCCGAACGACCCGATCGATTTCTCCGGACTGCGCATGGCCGATGCGGATGTTGCCGTTTCTGTGGCAAAGCTTCTGGTGCCGGGTGGACAGTTCCAGGACGGTCAGGTCAGCCTTATCCTGAAAGATGGCATGCTGACGGTCGAACCGATTGCCATTTCCGACGACAAGGGCGGTAAGCTGACCGGCAATGCATCCCTGGATGCGCGGCGTGAGGCGGCGGCCCTGAAGGTGGACCTGAAGGCGGACAAGCTGGAAATCTCCAACCTCATGCGCCTTGCGGGGCAGCGTGGCATCATCGAAGGGCCCATGAATATGGCGGTCGCCATGACCAGCACAGGCCGCAGCCCGCACGAACTGGCGGCGGGTCTCACTGGCAAATTCAATGCATTGGTCACGGAAGGCTATGTCAACAGCGACGAAACCCGAAAAGCCTTCGGTAAGGCCACGCAGATCATTGCGGATATCCTGTTGGGCAACAGCAAGGAAAAGCGTATTCCTCTCTATTGTTTTGTGGCCGACTATGACGCGAAGAACGGGACGGTAAATACAAACTCGCTGGTTCTCGATACCCGTGTTTCGACGATCCTCGGATCCGGCGGTCTCAACCTGGGTTCGGAAAAGCTGAACCTGACGGTGACGCCGACCCGGGATGTTATGGGCATTGGCGCGAAAATCCCGATCCGCGTCCAGGGAACTTTTGCCAAGCCTAAAGTCTTCCCTGATCCGGCCCTGACCGCTGTCGGTATCGGTAGTGCGCTTCTGGGCGGGGCGACGCTTCCGCTGACGGTTTTGGGTGGTGCTGCCCTGGCGGAGGACAATAACAGCCCCTGCGTGAACTTGCGTCCAGAAAACCGGGAGAAACAGACACAGCCCCAGTCCACGGAACAACCGGCCACGGAACAACCTGCGACGCCGAAGAAGCAGTTGGAGGATGCCGGTAAAAAGGCGCTGGAAGGTATTCTCGGGAATATCCTGAAAAAGAAATAAGCGATAAAGTGACATTGAACCTTTGGACGGGCCGTGCCATCTAACGCACGGCCCTTTTCTTTTTGGCCGGTAGTATTGTGATGGAGATGGCTTGTGAAGCGGTTCTACAAGAATGCGGGAACATCGGCGGTTGAAGACGGATTTGCCGTACAGCTCGATGGTCGGAACATAAAGACCCCGGCGAAGGCCGGTCTGGTCCTGCCGGCCCTGGCATTGGCGGAGGCTGTTGCTGTAGAGTGGCAGGCGCAGGGTGAGGAAATAGACCCGCAAAGCATGCCGATCATGACGCTGGCCAGCACGGTTATCGACCGCGTCGTCCCGAACCATGCCGAGGTGGCGGAGATTGTGGCCTCCTATGGTGAAAGCGACCTGTTGTGCTATCGCGCGACGGCTGAGCAGCCGGAACTGGTCAAACGCCAGCAGGATGCCTGGCAGCCATGGCTCGACTGGGCGATGCGGCAACTGGATGCCCCTCTGTCGGTGACGGAGGGAATCATGCATGTGGACCAGCCGTCGGATAGCCTGAATGCCTTGAAGACTGTGGTCGAGGCCTGCGATGCCTATGAACTGGCATCCCTGCACGAATTTACCTCCCTGACCGGGTCGCTGGTGCTGGGCATTGCGGTTCTGAAGGGGGAACTGGAGGCCGGTACTGCCTTTGACCTTGCCCATGTCGATGAAGAACATCAGGCGGAACTTTGGGGGCGGGATGAAGAAGCGGAAGCACGTCTGGAAAAACGTAAGGGCGATCTGCTGAATGCCGCGGAATTCCTGCGCTTTTTGCGTTTGGCATAGCAGGGCCGGACATTTCCACCATACGCATGCGTATGTTTTATCTTGCGCTTTGATCGTCTTTTCTGTAGGAAAAATCCTATAGGACCATACGCATGCGTATGTTATTTGCGCTCACCAAGCGGCGTGGCTTGTGTCATGATACGGGCCTGAAAAAAATAAGTGTACGTACAGGGAAGTTGCGAGGGCGGTTATGGAAGACATTATCCGACAATTGGAAGGAAAACGCGAAGCAGCCCGCCTGGGGGGCGGCCAGCGGCGCGTGGATGCGCAGCATTCGAAGGGCAAGCTGACGGCGCGGGAACGGCTGGAATTCCTGCTGGACGACGGATCCTTTGAAGAATGGGATATGTTCGTCGAACATGACTGCACCGATTTCGGCATGGAAGAAAACAAGGTGCCGGGCGATGGCGTGGTCACTGGTTATGGCACGATCAACGGCCGTCCGGTTTTCGTTTTCTCGCAGGATTTCACGGTCTTCGGCGGATCGCTTTCCGCCGCCCACGCCCGCAAGATTTGTAAGGTGATGGAGCAGGCCATGAAGGTCGGCGCGCCGGTGATCGGACTGAACGATTCGGGTGGTGCGCGTATCCAGGAAGGTGTTGCCTCGCTTGCCGGTTATGCCGATGTCTTCCAGCAAAACGTGCTTGCCTCCGGCGTGGTTCCGCAGATTTCCATGATCATGGGCCCCTGTGCGGGTGGTGCGGTTTATTCGCCTTCCATGACCGACTTTATCTTCATGGTCAAAGACAGCTCTTATATGTTCGTGACGGGCCCGGAAGTGGTGAAGACCGTCACCAATGAGGAGGTGACGCAGGAGGAACTGGGCGGGGCAATTACCCATACCAGCAAGTCCGGCGTTGCGGACAAGGCCTTCGAAAATGACGTGGAAGCGCTGATGCAGCTTCGCCGTTTCATGGGCTTCGTTCCCAGTAACAACCGCGAAAAACCGCCGGTAAAACCGACCGCCGATCCGGCATCCCGTTCGGAAGAATCGCTCGATTCCCTTGTGCCGCTGAACCCGAACAAGCCCTACGACATGAAGGAACTGATCCACAAGGTCGTCGATGAGGGGGATTTCTTTGAAACCCAGCCCGATTACGCGGGCAACATCATCACAGGCTTCGGCCGCATGGAAGGTGCGCCGGTCGGTATTGTCGCCAACCAGCCCATGGTGCTGGCGGGGTGTCTGGATATCGCAAGTTCCATCAAGGCCGCGCGCTTTGTCCGCTTCTGTGATGCCTTCAACATTCCGATCGTGACCTTTGTCGACGTGCCGGGCTTCCTGCCGGGCACGGCCCAAGAATATAACGGTATCATCAAACATGGCGCGAAGCTGCTTTATGCCTATGCGGAAGCGACAGTCCCGAAAGTGACCGTGATCACCCGCAAGGCCTATGGCGGGGCTTATGACGTGATGGCTTCCAAACATCTGCGTGGTGACGTCAACTATGCCTGGCCCAGTGCGGAAATCGCCGTTATGGGGCCGAAAGGCGCGGTGGAGATTATCTTCCGGGCGGATCGCGATGATCCGGAAAAGATCGAACAGCGCACAGAAGAATATCGCCGGAAATTCGCCAACCCGTTCGTTGCCGGATCGCTGGGCTTTATCGACGATGTGATCCGTCCGCATAACACCCGGCCGCGGCTTGCGCGCGCGCTTCGGATGCTGCGTACGAAGAAGCTGGAAAATCCGTGGAAGAAGCACGGCAATATTCCGCTCTGATTGGATCGAAAAAGATAAACGGGTGCGGTTGAAACGCATCGTTCAGGGGAGCCAAGATGTTTGAAAATATCCTGATTGCAAACCGTGGTGAGATCGCCTGCCGGGTTATCAAGACGGCACGGAAGATGGGCATCAAGACTGTTGCGGTCTATTCCGAAGCCGACGAAGGTGCTCTTCACACGAAACTGGCGGATGAGGCCGTTTGCGTCGGCCCGGCGGCCAGCGCGGAAAGCTACCTGGTGATCGACAATATCCTGAAGGCCATTCGCGATACCGGTGCACAGGCGGTGCATCCGGGCTATGGCTTCCTGTCGGAAAATAAGCTCTTTGCCGAGGCGCTGGAAAAAGAAGGCGTTGCCTTCGTCGGCCCGCCGGTCGGTGCGATCGAGGCCATGGGCGACAAGATCGAATCGAAAAAGATCGCCGAAAACGCAGGCGTGAGTACCGTTCCCGGTCATCTGGAGGCCGTTCGCGACCCGGAAGAGGCGGTGCGTATCGCCAATGACATCGGTTATCCGGTCATGCTGAAGGCCTCTGCCGGTGGTGGTGGCAAGGGGATGCGGCTTGCCTGGAACGACGATGAGGCGCGTGAAGGTCTGGTCTCCGCCATGAATGAAGGTCGGAACAGCTTTGGCGATGACCGTGTCTTCATCGAGAAATTCATCCAGGAACCGCGCCATATTGAAATCCAGATCATGGCGGACAAACACGGCAATGTGGTCTATCTGGGCGAACGCGAATGTTCCATTCAGCGCCGCCATCAGAAAGTCCTGGAGGAAGCGCCCAGCCCCTTCCTGGACGAGGCGACCCGCAAGGCCATGGGTGAACAGGCCGTCGCGCTTGCGAAAACCGTGAACTACTGTTCCGCGGGTACTGTGGAATTCATCGTCGACAAGGACCGGAATTTCTATTTCCTGGAAATGAACACCCGTCTGCAGGTGGAACATCCGGTGACCGAACTGGTCACGGGGTATGACCTTGTGGAGTTCATGATCCGGGTGGCGGATGGTGAGGAACTACCTATTACACAGGCGGATGTGAAGCTGAAAGGCTGGGCGCTTGAGGCGCGGCTTTATGCGGAAGACCCGGAGCGCGGGTTTCTGCCCAGCACGGGCCGTCTGGTCGACTATATCCCGCCAGAGGAAGAAGACGGCGTTTGCCGTGTGGATACCGGCGTGGTCGAAGGCGCGGAGATTTCCATGTTCTACGACCCGATGATCGCCAAATTGGTGACGGGCGGCAAGGACCGGGCCGAGGCCATCGACAATATGCTGGAGGCGCTGGACCGCTACTACGTGCGGGGCCTGTCCCATAACCTTCTGTTCCTGAGTAATATTTGTAATCACAAGCGGTTCCGCGACGGTCAGATGACGACCAATTTCATTGCGGAAGAATATCCCGAAGGCCTGACGGAAGACCTGTTGGAACCCAAGGAGATTGAGCTTTATGCCGCTGTCGCAGCCGTGATCCAGTCCCGTATTCTGGAGGCGGAAGGCATGCTGTCCGGCCGCCTGACCCCGGCGTCCCCCTTCCGTGAGGGCGAGTTTGCTGTCTTCATCGGGGAGCGGGACCGGAAGGAAGTCGATCTGAACCTTGCCCGCCAGGACGACCGGGAGCGTGTTACGATCGGTGATCGTGTCGTTGAGGTCAGCAGTGGCTGGAAACCCGGAGAGCCGTTGTTCCGTGGGCTGGTCGACGATCGCATGTTCGTTATGCAGATTGATCTCTTCGACAGCGGTGTGATTCTGTCCCACGACGGTGCGCGGGCGCGCATCCAGGTTGTTGAACGGCGTCTGGCGCCGCTTGTCCGGTTGATGCCCTACAAGGAACCGCCTGACATGTCCAAATTCCTTCTGTCGCCGATGCCGGGCCTGCTGGTCCGTGTCAGTGTTGCAGACGGTGATCACGTGAAGGCCGGGGCGGAGCTGGCGGTGGTTGAAGCCATGAAGATGGAAAACGTCCTGCGTGCGACTCAGGACTGCGTGGTGAAGAAAGTCCATGCAGACGCGGGGGATAGCCTCGCTGTGGACCAAAAGATCATCGAGTTTGAGTGATCGGCAAATCATCCTGACCTGATAAAACCCCCGGCGCGAAATCGTCCGGGGGTTTTCTATTAAAAATACATATGTGCCATGCTCTCATCGGTATTGTTCCCCGGTAAGGTTCCCGTCGATATTTGAAGGTGGGACTATTTTGTGTAATTTCATAAACATGAAATAGAATGTCGCGAGGCGGGGGAGCGGCGAACGATCCCTTCGTCAAAGCCGTCCAGGGGAGACAATATATGAAAAAGTTACTCACCTTCGTGAGTGCCGTGGCCGTTGCTGCAACGCTGTCCACGGGGGCAATGGCTGAAAAGACATTGCGCATCACGCTTCAACTGCCGCTGAAATCGCATCTGGGCCAAAACCTGCTGAGCTTCAAAAAAGAGGTTGAGGCAAAGTCCAATGGTGACCTGAAGGTGGAAATCTATGATTCCGCCCAGCTCTATAAAGACAAGGAAGTCCCGCAGGCCGTGTCTTCCGGCGCCATCGAGATGGGCTCTGCCTCGATCACCCGTTATGCCGGGACTGTTCCTGCGGTCGACATCTTCTATGTGCCGTTCATGTTCAACACCGAAGATCTCGTTCGCAAGGCAACCGCGCCGGGCAGCCCGGTCCGTGGCCCGATCGACGATGCGATCCTGAAAACCGGAGCTCGTGTCCTGTGGTGGCAGGCCTACGGCGGCGCGATCATGTTGAGCAAGGATGGGCCGCTGAAGGCGCCGACGGATATCCAGGACAAGAAGGTCCGTGTCTTCGGTAAGACGCTTGGGGCCTTTGTCGAGACGTTGGGTGGCGCGCCGACCTTGATTTCCGGCTCTGAACAATATCTCGCCTATCAGCGTGGTACGGTTGACGCGGGTATGACCGGTATTTCCGGGGTGAAAAGCCGTAAACTCTGGCAGGTTATGGATTGGGTGACCGTTACAAACCACGCTGATGTGGAGTTTCTGGTTCTCGTGAATGAAAAATTCTGGCAGTCCCTGTCGGATGATGAGCGGGCCATTGTCCAGACAGCCGCTCATAACGCCGAATCAAGCCTTCGGGACAGGGTTTCCCAGATCGAGGCTGATGCCTATGCCGCATCGGAAGATGCAGGCATGAAGGTCCAGAGGCTTAATGCCCAGGAAATCGAGGCGTGGCGTGCTGCTGCAAAGCCGGTCCTGGAGGAATACAAGAAGGCTGCCGGCCCGTTGGGCGAAGAACTGGCCAAAGCCGCAGAATCCCTTCGATAAATCCAAGTGATTCAAGCCGGGGCAGGGAGCCGTTTCGGCCTCTGCCCCATTCTCTTTTTTGACTTTCAGTTTAGTATTTCCATCACTATGGGGGCGGTTGTGCCTGTCATTAGAGTGCTGAATCGTATCAGTGATGCCGTGGCGACTGTTGCGGCCTGGCTGTTTTTTCTGATCGGGGTGATGCTGGTATACGAGGTTGCCTCTCGCTACCTGTTCAATGCACCGACGATCTGGGCGGAAGAAATGTCCCGTTTCTGCCAGGTTTGGGCCGTTTTTGGCGCGGCGGCGGCGGTGATGCGCCACGGCGGGCTGATCCGGGTTACATTGCTGACCGATCGGCTGGGGCCGGCGGGCCAGAGGGCGCTGGAAGTGCTGGCGCTGGTGATTATCGCAGTTTTCTGCGTCGTGGCGACCTATTACGGCTGGAATATCGCGGCGGATTCCTATGCGATCGGTCGGACCAGCGCCACGATGCTGGACCTGCCCATGTGGTGGTCTGAAATGGTGATCCCTGTGGGGATGAGCCTCCTGTTCCTGCAATGTATCGCGGAAATCCTGTCGCGTTTGATGGGGGGGCCACTCTGGCCGACCCATGACCCGGAACTGGAGGAATAGGCCATGACGACATTACTTATTCTTCTGGGGCTGTTCCTGTTGCTTTTTGCCGGTGTTCCCATCGCCTTTGTTCTCGGCGGGCTGGGCATGGCCATGCTTTTTGCTGCCGACCTGTCGCCATTGATGGTGCCGCAGGCGCTTTTCAGTTCCGTCGACAGTTTTATCCTGCTGTCGGTTCCCATGTTCCTGCTGATGTCCAATATTCTGCTGAAAGGCGGCGTCGGGCGGGATCTGTATGGCGCGGTTCATTGCTGGGTCGGGCATTGGCCCGGCGGTCTGGCGGTTGCGACGATCATTTCCTGTGGCATTTTCGCCGCGATTTCCGGAAGCTCCGTTGCGACGGCGGCGACCATTGGGACGGTTGCTATCCCGGAGATGATCAAACACGGATACAAGCGGCATTTTGTTCTGGGGCTGCTGGCGGCAGGGGGCACCCTTGGGATTTTGATCCCACCGTCCATCCCGATGATCATCTATGGGGTGATCACGGAGGAATCCATCATTGATCTGTTCCTGGCCGGTGTCGGGCCGGGTCTTATCCTGATGATCGCCTTCATCCTTTTTTCGATCCTCTATTCAAAGTTTTCATCCAGTTACGAACCATCGCCGCGCGCGAGCTGGGACGAACGTCGCCGTTCCACGTTGCGTGCCTTGCCGACCATCGCCCTGGCCGCATTCATCATTGGCGGTCTCTACGGCGGTATCTTCACGCCGACGGAGGCGGCTGCGGTTGGATTTGCCGGTGCGGTCTTCCTGACCGCGGTGGTATTGAGGACGCTGACCTGGGTTACCTTGAAAGAGGCTGTCATGGGGGCGATGCGAACCTCCGTGACGATCATGTTGATCCTGGCGGGGGCAAAGCTTTTCGGGAAGGCAATCACCCTTTACCGCATTCCTCAGGATATCTCCTTTTTCATAGCGCAGAATTTTGACCAGACCGGTCTCTTTATCGTGGCGGTCTGCGTTGTCCTGCTGATCATGGGGTTGGTTCTGGAATCACTGTCCATGTTGCTGATCATGGTGCCGGTTCTGCTGCCGTCGCTGGCCTCGATGATGATCGACCCGATCTGGTTCGGCGTCATTTTCGTGATCATGATCGAATGTGCCCTGATCACGCCGCCGGTCGGACTGAACCTTTTTGTGATACAGGCGGTCGCCAAGGCGAGACTGGGGGAGGTTGCAGCCGGTGTGTGGCCCTTCATCCTGATCATGCTGGCATCGGTGCTGGCGATCTATTTCCTGCCGGATATCGCGCTTTATATTCCGTTCAAGATGTGATGGAGACCGTACTCATGCAAAATTCTCCCGCAGGTAGCCTGAAGAAACTGCTTCAGCAGGATAGCATCCTGACGATGCCCTGCTGTTTCGATCCCATGTCGGCCAAACTTGTTGAGGCAGCCGGGTTTGATCTCAGCTTTATGAGTGGCTTTTCAACGGCTGCCGCCAGGCTGGGCATGCCCGATACCGGCCTCATCTCCTATGGCGAGATGGTCGATCAGGGGCGCAATATCAATTCTGCCGTGTCCATTCCCGTGATCGGTGACGGTGACACCGGATACGGCAACGCGCTGAATGTGAAACGGACGGTGCGCGGTTATGCCCAGGCCGGTTTTGCGGGAATCCTGATCGAAGACCAGCAATGGCCGAAACGCTGCGGTCATACCAAGGGTAAACAGGTCGTTGAATTCGATGAGGCCCTGGCCCGAATTCGCGCGGCGGTCGATGCCCGTGATGAGGGGGCGGACATTCTGATCATGGCGCGGACGGATGCACGTGCGATCCTGGGATTGGATGAGGCGCTGCGGCGGGCGGAGGCTTTTGCCAAGGCTGGCGCCGACATGCTTTTTGTCGAAGCCCCGCGCAGCGAGGAGGAAATGTATCGGATCTGCCGGGAAGTTCCGGGCATCCATATGGCAAATATGGTGGAAGATGGCGAAACGCCGCTGACACCGCCGGATGTTCTGGAGGAAATGGGCTTCCGCATTGTTGCCTATCCGCTGACGTTGCTCAGCGTTGCGATCAAGTCCATGCAGGAAGCCTTGGCCATGATGAAGAACGGACAGCATCCGAAGGACCGGATGTTGTCCTTTGCAGAGCTGCGCAAGGCCGTTGGCTTTGATGATTATTATGATGAAGAAGCGCGTTATTCCTCTCGGTAAGGCGGCCTGTTACACTGGAGGGAGAAAGCGAAGTCGGAGGCCGTCATGACCAAATCAGTGCATGTGCGAATCCAGGGAAAGGTGCAGGGCGTCTGGTATCGTGCCTGGACAGAGCAGACCGCCCGTCAGTTCGATCTTTCGGGGTGGGTACGTAATTGCCGCGATGGCACTGTCGAGGCCCTGTTCTCCGGTGAGGAGGGCAAGGTGGATGGGATGCTGGCCGAATGTTGGAAGGGGCCGGAAATGGCCCTTGTCACGTCAGTCGACACGGAAGAATGCTCCCCACCCAAGGAGGCGGGGTTTGGTGTGAGGCCCGACGCCTAAAACGGCTTAGAACCAGCGGCGGACGTGTTTTAGATATTCGTCGTATTCCTCGCCGTATTTCCGGCGGAGATAGGCTTCCTCCTGCCGGATGACGGTTTCCTGCAGGGCCAGCAGGACAATGGCCAGCACCGGTATCACCCAGGCGATGTTCAGGGCAATGCCGCAGCCCAGGAACGTCGCGGATAATCCCACATAGATCGGGTTGCGGGTATAACGGTAAACGCCATGCGCACGCAGCGCAATCGTAGGGTGCCAACTCGGGATGTGCTCACCTGCCTTGCGCAGTTGGTAAAATGCCGCGCCAATCAACAGCAGCCCGCTTCCCAGGCAGACAATGGCAGCGGTCTGGTACCATTCCCCCCGTGTGATACGCCACGGCCACGCCCAGTCCAGCAAGAGCAGGACGGCGAAACCCGCGATGAAAAAGACGGGCGGGTGAATAATGGCCCGGACACTGACAGACTGATCTTCATCATACATGAGGCAGTCCTCCTACACAGGGACTGTCATTATATCATAAAGACAAACACTTACCATGCATTGACAACAATAATGTCATTTTTGGCGTTTTGGTTGTCAATTGTCCAGAATGTTGTCCAGGCGGGATTGCAGGCTTTTCAATAGGTTGGTGGCGGCAGCCATGTCCGGATGGCTCATGCCTGCGCCTAGGATATCAGCCATGTCGCGAATCTGTTCCGTTTGCTGGCGCGTCAGGCTGTGGCCCTTGCCGGTCAGTTGAACCAGTTTGGACCGTTTGTGTTTCGGGTTGTCGGTGAATTCCACCAGCCCCTTTTCCGCCAGTTCGTCCACGATTTTCTGAATACGCTGCCGGGCGACCGGACGTTTGCGAGCCAGCGCCGGTACAGTCTGCGGGCCGTCGATCTGCAGGCTGTACATCAGGGCCCAAAGGCCGGAGCCCCAGTCGTTCATGGCGTCAACGGTGCGGCCTGAAGCACGAAGCTTGAAAAAACTGCTGCCCAGTTCGCTGAGCATTTCGAACAGGGCTTCCCCTTCTGTTGTATGACGGCGGCTGAATTCAGACATGGAGACCTTCTTATCGTTGGATTTTTTTGACAATTATGTTGTCTGCTGGAAAAGGTCAATCACCGACCGTGTCGCCGAGATAGTGACGGATTGATTCAGAAGCCTGATTGCCCAGAATCTGCTCCGGCGGTCCGCTCTGGATGATCTTTCCGTCTTCGATATAGGCGATCTGGTCCGCAATTATGGCAGCGTCTTCCGGCGCGTGGCTTGCCATAATAACCGTCAGGCCACGATCCCGGCGAAGCTGGTCCACCAGGGTCAGCATCTTTTTGCGGCGACCGGGGTCCAGCGCACTGAAAGGTTCGTCCAGCAGCAGCAGCGGTTTGTTGCGCGCAAGAGAACGCGCGAGCGCGACACGCTGTCGCTGTCCGCCTGACAATTGCGCGGGCAGTCGTGCCCCCAGACCGTTCAACCCGACATGATCAAGGGTTTCCTCTACCTGACGCTCCTGCGCTTTGCTCAGCTTCAATCCCGGATGAAGTCCAAGACCGGCATTCTGGGCGGCGGTCAGATGGGGGAACAGGTTGTGTTCCTGAAACAGCATGGTGACCGGCCTGTCCTGTGGCGGCAGGTCGCGCAGGGAAAGTCCATCGAAGATGATGTCTCCGCCGACCGGCTGCTCGAACCCCGCGATGAGGTTCAACAGGGTCGACTTGCCGCCGCCGCTGGGCCCGATCAGGGCGGTGCAACTACCAGAGGCAACCGTCAGGTCATAGACCATTGGGCTTGAATGATAGTCGAAGCGAAGATGCCGGACCTCAAGCATTACGGCCTCCTATCAAACGTTCGAGGGCTTGGAACAAAACAAAGATCAGGGCAATCAACGCAAGGGCCGCAACAGCGGCCTGATCCATACGGTAACTGCCCATATTGCGATAGATGTAGAGGGGAAGTGTGGCGAAATCCTGGCTGCCGAACAGGGCGATGACGCCAAAATCGCCAAGCGATAGCGTGACGGCAAGTGCGAGAGCCAGCGCAACAGGCTTGCGCAAGTCCGGCCATTCCACCAGATGCAGGCGCAGCCAGCCGGTCATGCCGAGGCTGCGGCAGAGGCGCTCTTGTTCCTGACCCAGGCGATGATAGGTCGGTCCGATGACCCGGATCACAAAGGGTAACGCCATCAGGGCGTTGATCAGGACGACCAGCACCGGGCCGATGGAGAACAGGTCCGTGTGGCTGCGTAAGGCGACAAACAGGCCGGTGGCAAGGACGTAAGGCGGTACGACGAGGATCAGCGCACCTGAATGTTCCAGAAGACCACCGAGGTTCCGATGTTTGAGGCGAAGTCCAAGATGGCGGCTGGTGACCAGAATTGCAAAACCCGTGGCAAGCGCCAAAAGCCCTGCAGGCAGTGCAACCGCGAGGCTGGTGAGCACCGCAACATGAAAGGACGGATCAACGAGAACCGCAGAAAGTTTGCTGTTCAGGCCACCCAGAATGATGGCAATCCCCGGCGGCAGGACCAGCACAAGCGACACGGCGATCATGGTCCCGTCGAAAAGGCGGCTGTGGAGGCTGCCGCTTGCGGGCGGTTGAGACCGGGTGGCGTGGGTAAGTTCCGTATCGGTCCGCTTCCCCACGCGCAGCATAAGAGCCGCTGTGCCGCCGCAGATTACGATCTGGATGAAGGCGAGGGCCACGGCGCGGGCGATGTCGAAGTCGAAACGCAGGGACTGGTAAATGGCGACTTCCAGCGTCGTGGCTTTCGGGCCGCCGCCCAAAGTCAGGATGACGGCAAAACTGGTGAAGCACAGCATCAGCACCAGTCCGGCCAACCCGGGCAGGCTGTTACGCAGGGCCGGCCATTCAATCAGGCGGAAGGCTTGCCATTCGCTCATGCCGAGCTGCCGGGCGAGCCGCCAGCTTTCCGCTGGAATGGCATTGAAGGCATTCAATAGGCCTCTGACCATTAACGGCATGTTGAAGAAGACATGCGCGATCAGGATGCCGGTCAGGCCATAAAGGTAGTGCCCCGAATCGACCCCGATCATGTCCAACAGCCTGTGAACCCAGCCGCTTTTCCCATGAACCTGGATGATGCCGAGGATCGCAGCAATGGTCGGGACAACGAGGCAGAGCCCGAACAGGCGGAGGAGAAAGGCCCTTCCCACGAAACGGCGGCGATAGAACGCGCGCGCCACAGGAATTGCAAAAAGCGCGCTGAGCAGGGTCGACAGCAGGGCCTGGAACAGCGTGAAAAGCGTGACGCGGTGGATGTAGCGGTCCTGGAGGAGCAGGGATGCACCATCGCCCTGTGCAGTGATAATCAATGCGGTCAGGGCGCCGCCGACGACGGTCGCCAGCAGCAAAAACGCAACGGCGCCGGGAAGCATTGGCCCCCCGGCGCGTAGCACCGATGATTTTCGCTGTGGTTTCACCGGTTACTTACTGGCTGAGCGCGGTCAGCCATTCCTGCGTCCAGTCGCGCCGGTTGTCGGCAACTGTTTTCGAGTCAATCAGCAGGCTCTTGCTCGGCTGAACCAGCGTATCGAAACTGGCGGGCAAACCGTCTTTCAGGGCTGTCACCGGATACATCCAGTTCCCCATCGGGATCGTATCCTGGAAGCCGTCCTGCATGATGAAATTCAGGAATTTCGTCGCCAGTTCCGGGTTGCTGCTGTTCTTCAGTTTTGCCGCAACCTCCACCTGCATGTAATGCCCTTCGTCGAAGGCCGCCGCCTTGTAACGGTCCTCCTTGTCGGCTTCGATATGATAGGCAGGGGAGGTGGTATAGCTCAGAACCATCTTCGCTTCGCCCTCCAAGAACATGCCATAGGCCTCGGTCCAGCCCTTGGTGGTGGTCACGATCTTCGGCGCAAGCTTGGCCCAGGCCTCTTCCGCCTTGTCGCCGTAAACCTCCTTGACCCAAAGCAGCAGGCCCAGGCCCGGCGTGGAGGTGCGCGGGTCTTCGACCACGATGGTCAGGTCGTCCGGAGCATCGACCAGTTCCTTCAGGCTTTTGGGTGGATTCGCCAGGCTCTTGCTGTCGTAGACAAAGGAGAAATAGCCATAGTCGAAGGGAACGAAGCTGTCGTCTTTCCAGTCGATCGGCAGGGTAAGAGCCGACAGGTCTGCGCCATGTTTGGCGAACAGGCCGGTGTCCTTGGCCTGTTGTAACAGGTTCATGTCCAGGCCCAGCGCCACATCGGCCTTGCTGCTGTCACCTTCCAACTGCAGACGGCTCAGCAGGCTGGCGGAACCGTCGACAGCCACCCATTGCAAGTCGCAATTGCATTCCGCTTCGAAGGCTTTTTCAATTGCCGGGCCGGGGCCCCAATCGGCGGTGAAGGAATCATACGTGTAAACCGTCAGCACATTGTCGGCGGCCTGCGCGGTGGCGCTGGCGGCGACAAGTCCAATGATGGCTGCGGTGGATTTCAGGAAAGTTTTCATGGCCTCGCTCCATTCAACGAAAGGGGCGGGGGCGATTTCGGACGGCCTTGGTAAAAATTACTGGAAGGTCGGCTCCTCAATCCCTCCGCCGGCATTACCCGGGTCAGGTTCGACGGGTTGGTTTTTCCTCTCAGCCACGGTCATGTGGCACCCCGTTGAGTTCATGCGCAGGATAGGCGTCTAACCGGCTTTTTGCAAGGGATCGAAGGCCTCGTCAAAGGTCCGCATCAGAGCCACATCCAGGTCTTCCATGGTGACCGGCAGGCCCAGATCGACCAGGGAGGTGACACCTAGCGCCTCATCGCCGATCCCGCAGGGAACGATGCCGCCGAAATGGCTGAGGTCCGGCTCTACATTGATGGCGATGCCGTGAAAGGTAACCCATTTGCGCAGACGCACGCCGATGGCTGCGATCTTGTCTTCCCGTTCGCCGCCACGCGGCACCCATATGCCGACCCGGCCCTCACGCTTTTCACCGGTCACATTGAATTCCTGCAGGGCGCGAATCACCCAGTCTTCAAGGGCATTCACATACCAGCGCACATCCGGATTACGCCGTTTCAGGTCCAGCATCACATAGGCGATTCGTTGTCCCGGCCCGTGATAGGTATATTGCCCGCCGCGCCCCACGTCATAGACGGGAAAGCGGTCCGGCTGCAGCAGGTCTTCGCGCCGTGCGCTGGTGCCGGCGGTGTAAAGCGGGGGATGTTCCAACAGCCACACACATTCGCATGCCGTGCCTGCGCGAATGTCTGCAACCCGTTGCTCCATAAAGGCGATGGCCTCCTCATAATCGACAAGGCCGTCCGAGATTTTCCACTCGATTTCAGAATTTGTCATCATCATGGGCGATATATGCAACAGTTATGCTTGATCCGCCAGCCCCGTTCTGTTACATGACGATCCGCCCGGAGGAATTCGGGTCTACCAGCTACAGAATATGCGGTCGTGGCGGAATTGGTAGACGCGCAGCGTTGAGGTCGCTGTGGTAGAAATACCGTGGAAGTTCGAGTCTTCTCGACCGCACCATAAAACCCCGTTTCAGGTCAGCCCTGAGCGGGGTTTTCTTTTTTGTTTCGTCATACTGATCCAGCTTCTCCTCAATGTACCAGGCCGTCCTGCATTATGGAGCCAATTGATCCGATAGAAACTGTATGCTGGGTTCGCCTAAGGTTGCAGTGTTCCAAACTTCCCAAGTCTAAAGGGTGGATGACATCGAGTATTCGAAAACAGATAGCGTCTTGAAAGTAGATTACGAACGGTGCTGAAAAAAGTTAAGCTTGGTTGCGGCTCTGTACGTTTCACGGGTGAGGAAGCGAATTACTGTGTGTGCTTATTGGTGAATGTGTAGAAAAAAAATGTGGAGAATTTCTCTATGAAAGATGGGAGTAATACGGATCGAAAAATCACCAAGTTTGATTTGGACAAGTTCCTTCGAAAACAGTGGGCCGATAGGGGGTATGAACTAGGCCGTAAACTCATAAACAGGATTCCCCTTTCGGTCTTGATGTGATTCATGTCTCTTGTTGCCGAACGAGGGAGTTTTCATGAGCCGCCGCCGCTACGAACTGACAGATTTCGAATGGTCGATTATCGCACCTTTGCTGCCGAACAAGCCGCGCGGGGTACCACGTGTCGATGACCGGCGGGTGCTGAACGGCATTCT
This sequence comes from Aestuariispira ectoiniformans, assembly GCF_025136295.1. Lineage (GTDB taxonomy): Bacteria > Pseudomonadota > Alphaproteobacteria > UBA8366 > Aestuariispiraceae > Aestuariispira_A > Aestuariispira_A ectoiniformans. The sequence continues at coordinate 2,183,932 of NZ_CP062788.1, forward strand.
GTGGCGGTTCCGGGCAGGCACGCCTTGGGCGGAGATACCGGAGCGTTACGGCCCCCATACGACCTGCTACAATCGCTTCGTCCGCTGGCGCAAGGCCGGGGTATGGGATCGGCTTTTGGAGGCAATCTCAGCGGCTTACGACAGCGACATCGTCATGATCGACAGTAGTTGCGTCCGGGTCCATCAGCATGGTGCGACCGGTAAAAAGGGGGATCTGACGATGGCTGCATGGGCCGTTCCCGGGGTGGACTGACGACCAAGATCCATGCCCTTGTCGACGCTGAAGGTCGGCCGGTGAAACTGGCCCTCACGCCGGGGCAAGCTCATGACGGCCGATCAGCGGAGGGCCTGCTCAAAGACTTGAAGGAGGGGGCCATCCTGCTGGCCGACCGGGCCTATGACAGTGACGCCATCCGCGCCCTTGCCGACGCGCGCAAGGCCTGGGCCAATATTCCGCCAAAACGGAACCGCAAAAAGACCTTCGCCTTCTCAAGCTGGGTCTATCGCCAGCGCAACCTCGTCGAGCGCTTCTTCAACAAGCTCAAGCAATTCCGGGGCATCGCCACGCGATACGACCGTAACCCAGAGAATTTCCTGGCTGCCGTCAAGCTCGCTTCATGCCGCATCTGGATCAGAAGTTATGAGTCTGCGGCCTAGCTGGAAATGACCGGGTTGGACTACCAATTACCGAAGTAGTAGAGCAGAATATCAATATAAATAATAATGATTCGTCCCATTTTCTTGATTTTTGGGTAGCCACACTAGATGAATTCATTAGTTGGCTTGTTAGTTTGACTGCAGTTACACAAAGTTCACTTTCAGATACACACAAACGTGCTTCCGATTTTCAAGTGTCTACCATTCTAATATTAACAAAAATTGTCGCAGACTCCTTTGCTTTAAGAGGGCTTATTTTGTCGGGTTTCGACGTTCAGGCAAAGATTCTTTTGAGGTCTACTGCCGAATACATGGAGGCTTTGGTAGCAATAATAGATAACCCCGATTTAGCTTCTGAATTTGCCATCTTAGAAGAGCCAGGAAAGTCTGGGAAGTTTTGGAAAAAACATTTGGCTAGGGGGAAAGTGCGTTACAAAATTAGAAAAAATTGGGATGAATTTTTTGTAGGTGAGGAACAGGCAACGGTTCAGTGGTTTGCAAATTGGGGGCACCGGTCAATGGCCTTACTTGCCGGACTTAGTCACCCAACTATGGCTGGTGGTTTTTTTACTGCAATTCCACTAAAATCTAAGTATAGCGAAAAAGAATGGCCGAGCATGTTTGGTGAACGTTCTGATGCGTCGGTCAGTACGATTTCGATTTATATGTCGTTTATATTTCCCATTTTGTTAGTGTGTCGTGGTTTCCCATTTGATATTGCGTGGCCACACGTTCATCAAAAGATAAAGTATGATGCAAATGACGAACTTCATCGTCATGTTCATATCGGCAGGGATGTTTTATCGAGTCTTGTTTTATCTTTGGTGAAAGAAACCAACCTAAAGTATGTTTATCCTGAACCCGACTTGAGTATTTTCCCTGACTATTCGAGCTTTCTTTAATTACGAAATATTTCAGGATGCTTCGTTGCTATCATTTTATATCGACTAAGTGTTTGTTGTTATGAAGATTGTAAACTCATTACTAGTGGTCTGAGGCCACGTGAATGAGAGCTTCGTGAAGTAAGTGAAATGTTTGTGCGCAGCGTTGAGGTCGCTGTGGTAGAAATACCGTGGAAGTTCGAGTCTTCTCGACCGCACCATAAAACCCCGTTTCAGGTCAGCCCTGAGCGGGGTTTTCCTTTGCGCGTGCATCAAGAGGATTGAACCAGAGGTGGCGCGCGGCCAGTGGCGTCTGGCTGGGTAAATCCGGGTTTTTGAGATAAAACACGCGGCGCTTGGCCAGATTCAGTTTTTTGATCTGCTGTCCGAAGTAACGGTAGAGCAGGCGTTCCAGGTCACCACGCTCGGCCAGGATACTAAGCCCCTGATAGAGCCTTTTTGCCAGATTCGGCTGTTTCTTCGAGACGAAGAAATAGACCGGGAAGGGGTAGTGGAGAAGTAATGTCTTTTCCGCGCTCAGCGACGGATATTGATCCCGGTGGGTTTCCAGTTCGGTAAGGATTTCATTGACGCCTCGCGGGAAATAGTCGAATCGACCGGCACTCAGCATGCCGAACAGACTGTCGTAATTAGCCCCCTTCACAACGGAGAGGCCGTTCTTTTGAAGAATCGGGATATCGACCCAACCGGCCCCCTGTCCGGCACGTAACGCCGCCAGGTCCTGCAGGGAAAGGATTTTGTTGAAGCGCGCCTGATCTTCGGCGCGGATAAGGGCGACACGGTACCCCAAAAGCCCCATGAATATGGGGATGCGAACAGGAATGGTGCTGACCTCCAGATCGGCGTTGGTCGGTGACCGAACGACATTGATCAGGCGGCCCCGTCCGATTTCCACCCTGGTGCGTTTATGGGACATGGCGGAGGACGCATAGCTGATATGATAGGGACCGTATTGCTGCTCCGTTTCGCGGAGCGCCATGTCCAGCAACTCCCGGTCATAGACATATCGAAGATCGGTTTCCGATTTTGGTTTCGGCAGTTTTACGGCCATATCCGCGTCTGCGGTGCTGCTGATGCAAAGGATGGCGGCGACGACTGGTATCGCAAAAAAACTTCTGGAGCGTGAAATTAAACGAAAGTGCCAGTTTGATTTTCCCTGCAAGGCGAAATCCACCGATTTTTGTCGACCATACTAATTCTGCCGGATCATAGTCGGCGACAGAGGAAAATATATAGTTAACTTTTCGATCTTTATCACAGGCTTTCTCTTTTTGGGAAAATGCTTATTGTAGCGGTCGATGTGCGACAGAAACCGTCGCGCGGCGGTAACTTCCTTACCGCATGGGTCAGCGGACAAAAATAAGAGGGGTCTATGGCGGACGATCTTCAAAAAGAGGCGCTTTACTATCACCGTATGCATCCCGCCGGGAAGCTGAGCGTTCAGGCGACAAAGCCGCTGGCGAACCAGCGTGACCTGAGCCTGGCCTATTCCCCGGGCGTTGCCGCCGCATGCAACCTGATCGTCGACGACCCGCAGGAAGCCGCCTCCGTGACCGCGCGTGGGAACCTGATTGGCGTGATTTCCAACGGCACGGCTGTTCTGGGGCTGGGGCCGATCGGGCCGCTGGCATCCAAGCCTGTCATGGAAGGCAAGGCCGTCCTGTTCAAGAAATTCGCCGGGATTGATGTCTTTGACATTGAAGTCGACGAGACCGATGTCGACAAATTCTGCAATGTTGTAGAGGCCCTCGAGCCCACCTTTGGTGGCATCAACCTGGAAGATATCAAAGCACCTGAATGTTTCGAGATCGAAAAACGGTTGCGGGAGAGGATGAATATTCCCGTCTTCCATGACGACCAGCATGGCACTGCAATTATTGTCGCGGCGGCCATCTACAACGGTCTGGAAATCGTTGCCAAGAAATTCGAAGACGTGAAAATCGTCTGTTCCGGCGCGGGCGCCGCCGCGCTGGCCTGTCTGAATATGCTGGTCAGCATGGGCGCACGCCGTGAGAATATCACCGTCTGCGATATCGACGGCGTGGTCTATAAGGGCCGCGAACAGATGGACCCCTATAAGGAGTTCTACGCGCAGGATACCGATGCCAGGACGTTGGCCGATGTGATTGCCGGGGCGGATGTCTTCATGGGCCTTTCCGCGCCGAAAGTTCTGAAACCGGAAATGGTTGAGGGCATGGCGGAAAACCCGCTGATCCTGGCGCTGGCCAACCCGACCCCGGAAATCCTGCCGGAAGAGGCGCTGGCGGTTCGCCCGGACGTGATCATGGCGACAGGCCGGTCGGACTATCCCAACCAGGTGAATAACGTCCTGTGCTTCCCCTTTATTTTCCGTGGTGCGCTGGATGTCGGGGCGACGGAAATCAACGAGGCGATGAAGGTCGCCTGTGTGAAGGCGATTGCGGCCCTGGCGCGCAAGGAAGTATCCGATGTTGTGGCCAATGCCTATGGTGAAGTGCGCGGCTTTGGCCGTGACAACCTGATTCCCAAACCGTTTGATCCGCGCCTGATCCTGGAAGTGGCACCCGCCGTAGCGAAGGCCGCGATGGATAGTGGTGTTGCGACCCGCCCGATCGAGGATTTCGACAAATATCGCCAGCAGTTGACTGGTTTTGTCTATCGCTCCGGTACGGTGATGAAGCCGATTTTCGACAAGGCCATCGAAAACCCGAAACGCGTTGTCTATGCCGAAGGCGAGGAAGAACGTGTCCTGCGCGCCGTGCAGGTTGTTGTGGACGACGGCATTGCCCGCCCCATCCTGATCGGTCGCCGTGCGGTGGTTCTGGACCGTATCGAGAAGTTGGGGCTGCGTCTCAAGATCGATCGCGACTTCGAACTTTGTGATCCGGAAAACGACCCTCGCTTCCGTGAATACTGGACGATCTATCACGAGATGATGGGCCGTAGCGGCGTTTCCATCGAGTATGCGAAAGTAGTTGTTCGTACGCGTACGACGGTAATTGGTGCGATCATGTTGAGCCGTGGTGAGGCAGATGCCCTCATCTGCGGAACGACCGGCCTGTTCTCGAAACATCTGCGCCATGTGAAAGAGATCATCGGAACCCGCGATGGCGTTCGCGATATGTCGACGATCAATATGCTGGTTCTCAGCAAAGGCGTTGTTTTCATGACCGATACTCATGTCTCAAAAGATCCCACATCCGAGGAACTTGCAGAGATGGCGGTGCTTGCCGCCGACGAGGTTCAGCGGTTCGGCATCAAGCCGAAAGTGGCGCTTCTGTCCCATTCGAACTTCGGCTCTTCCACCCATGAAAGCGCCATCAAGGTTCGCAAGGCAGTCGAGATTCTGCAGCGCGAGTATCCGGACATGGAGGTGGACGGCGAAATGCACGCCGACACGGCCTTGAATGCGGAACTGCGCGATACGTTGCTACCGGGTGCAAGGCTGGAAGGGGACGCCAATCTCATGGTCATGCCCAGCCTGGATGCCGCAAATATTTCATATAATATGGTTAAGATGCTGGGTGATGGCCTGTCGGTCGGTCCGATCCTCGTTGGGTCGGCGCTGCCGGCACATGTACTGACGCCCTCCTTGACCGCACGTGGTATCGTCAATATGACGGCGATTGCAGTGGTCGATGCGCAGACGCATGAACGTAATGCCAAAGTAAAAGGTATGAAGTAATGAACCAGGGGGGCGACAGTTGTGGCGGAACCGGAAAAAATCCCCCAGGAAGAGGTCGAATCTGACGCCTTTGAGGAACTCTATGGCGTAACGGAAGACCTTGTCGACCGCGTTGTTGACGCGCTCGACCAAGAGGCTGCGCCTGAGCAGATAAAGGCTATCCTCGAACCGCTTCACTCGGCGGATATCGCGGATTTGCTCGAACAGCTAAGCGCGGGAAACCGTGAACGTCTGATTGCGGTGCTGGGCGATGACCTCGATTCAGAGGTCTGGGCCTATCTCGACTATTCCATTCGTGAAGATATCGTCGATGATCTGGAAACCGAGCAGCTTGCGGAAATCGTAACCGGGCTGGCGTCGGACGATGCAATCGACATCATCGAGGACCTGGATGAGGCGGACCAGAAAGAGCTTCTGGATGCCATCCCGGCTGACGACCGTGCGATCTATGAGAAAAGCCTTTCCTATCCGGAGGAGAGTGCCGGGCGTCTCATGCAGCGCGAGGTGGTCACGGTCCCCAATTTCTGGACCGTCGGCCAGACCATCGACTACATGCGTGATGAGCGTATCGAACTGCCGGATGATTTCTATAACCTCGTGATCGTGGACCCCTCTCACAAGCCGGTCGGTTTGGTGAAATTGTCCAAACTGTTGCGGACGGGCCGTGACGCCGCCGTCAGCAATATCATGGCAGAGGATATGAAGATCATTCCCGCGACCATGGACCAGGAGGATGCGGCCTTTCTGTTCCGCCAGTATGGACTAGTGGAGGCACCGGTTGTTGACGAGGAAGAGGGTGGTCGACTGGTCGGGGTTATCACGGTTGATGATATCGTCGACGTTCTTGACGAGGAATATGAGGAAGACATCCTCAAGATGGGTGGTGTGAAGGAGGATGACTTTTATTCAGACATCCTTGAAACCACCCGTATGCGCTTTTCCTGGCTTCTGGTGAACCTTGGCACCGCGATTATTGCGAGCCTGGTCATCGCGCTTTTTGCCGCGACCCTGGAAAAGGTTGTTGCGCTGGCGATTTTGATGCCGATTGTGGCGTCCATGGGGGGGAATGCGGGTACGCAGACGCTCACCGTTGCCGTGCGCGCGCTGGCGACCAATGAACTTACCCCGTCGAACGCCCTTCGTATTGTTGGCAAGGAAATCATCGTCGGTGGTTTGAATGGCTTCCTGTTTGCAATTCTGATGGGCTTGATCGCCTGGGGGTGGTTCTCCGACCCGGCCCTGGGGGCGGTTATCGCGTCTGCCATGATCATCAACTTATTGGTGGCGGGGCTTGCGGGAACGCTCATTCCGCTCGGTCTGGAAAAACTGGGGCAAGACCCGGCAATTTCCTCCAGTGTGTTTCTGACAACGATTACCGACGTGATCGGCTTCTTTGCTTTTCTTGGCCTTGCCGCATGGGTTCTGCTGTAAGGCTGTAACTGGCAAGCGGCTTGCATAGGTTTCTTCTGGAAAGGACGATGCCTATGGAACGAAGCAATGTCGATGTCATGCGCTCTGCCACGCAGTTGGAAGTGATGCGTCGTAAACTGGCTGTGGAGCCGGAGCGTGCCGACCTGGTGCGTGCCCGGGGACGGGACAGTTTCTATGATGCCTTCTGGGGGCGTTATGGCTTGCCGGGCAATACCTTAAGCCAGCCGGTTTCGGCGATTGACGGCGTGGAGGACGGCTTCGACCTGACCAACATGTCTGCGGCCGATGTGATTGCCCTGGCGCAGGACCTTGTGAATTCAGGCAAGCTGGAAGGGCAGGGAGGAGCCCTTCTGGGGTTTGACTTCGACCGGTTGAGTTTTGCCGGTGACATGGCATTTCTTTCCTCGCCTCTTGCCCTTTTACAGGGTGGGCTGTCACAAGGAACGGCCACGTCCCGGACTTACAACTGGTTGAATGAATATCAGAGCCAGCTTTTACACTTGCAGGAAAACAATGCATCCTCTGCGGCGATTGACGGTACCCGCAATGTGCTGGACCAGCTCAATCTCTTGCAGACGGAGCAAAATATGTATTGGGCCATGGGGCTTTATTCCGATGGCAGCAAAAGGGACAGTACCGGGTTTTTGTCCGGTGGGCTGGTGGCCCCGACGAATCTGGTCGCCTTGCTGGGTGAGCAATAGGGGCCGCTAGGCCTTGCGTTTGTTTGCCAGATATAGACCCGCGGCAATCAGGCCGAGGGCGGCAAAGACACTTGCTGAATAATTCTCTCCAAAGACTGCCCAGCCGATCATAAGGCCCGTGGCAACGATGACGTAACCGATCTGGCTGAGATAAACCGGCCCGCCGACCTTTTGCAGCATGAAGAACAGGACATACATCACCGTCGTCACTGCCATCTGCGCCAGGAGCGCATAGGAGGCGATGTCGCTATCGGCAAAGGGCAGATAAACCTGTCCGGCAAAAAACATCGGAAGGATGAGCAGGGAGGCTGCGCCGAGTTGCACCATCGCCGCCAGCTCACCGGGGCGGCCGCCCTGCGGCCAGGCGGTTGTCCGATAGATATTGCCCCATGCAAGCGATACCGGGATCAGCATTGCCAGAGCCATCCATAGATTGACGCTGCCGCCGTCCGGGGGGAATACGATGATGAGGGCACCTGCCAGTCCGATCATGATGCCTGCAAAGCGCCGGAAGGAGGGCCGGTCCAGTCCCATCGGCAGGGATAACAGATAGGTCAGCAGTGGTGGAAAGGCATAGACGACCGACGTCATGCCCGATCCTATATGGCTGATGACAAGGGCGACAAGTGCGGTGGGCAATGCCACGCTGACTGACCCGGCCAGCAGGCCGTAACGGATTTTCGTGCCAAGATTGGAAGGGGCTTTGCGAAGGGCGATCAGGAGCAGGGCAAGGCCCGCCCCGCAGGACGTCCAGAAGGCGTTGGCCAGGGGAGGGACGCCGTTGCTGATCGCAAGCTTGCTGAGCGAGATGATCGCCGCATTCAGCGATCCGACGGCCAACAGAAGCAGCGGTGGCAGAAGCTTGTGCGGAAGCTCTGCCGACATGGCTTCCGTATCTTTCCCGGACCGGCTGTTGATGGACACACTCTATTCCCCCTACTCAAAAAATTCACATAGAGCTTATGCTCAATCAAAAGGCAGATAAACTAAAGTCTTTAGAATATATCTTGTGCCGGGCCAGTATGATGGCACTGTTCGGATAATGAAATTGGCCCTTTCACTGGGGCGGTATTCATGTATGGTTTTGCAAGGAAATTTGTGACGAGGGGACCATGTCATATCAGCCTTATGAACCGCTGAACTGCCTGAAGCCAATCACCGACAATATCTGGCTCGTCGACGGGCCGATTGTCGAAATGAGCTATATGAAGGTTCTTTCCATCCCTTTTCCGACCCGGATGACAATTATCCGCCTGTCAGACGGGCGATTGGTTGTGCATTCGCCGACTTTGCTGACAGCGGATTTAAAGGCCAGCGTTGATGCATTGGGCAAGGTCGCCTTTCTGTTGTCGCCGAACCGTATCCACTATGTTTATCTGAATTCCTGGAAAGAGGCTTATCCGGAGGCGCAGGTCTGGGCGGCACCGGACGTTCGGGAGAATGTTCCCGACGTGGCAATTGACCATGTTTTTGGTGAGGATGGCGCGCCGGACTGGGGTGATGAAATGCGTTATGTGCTGGTTCCCGGCTCATACATGACGGAACTGGAGATATTTCATAACCCCAGCCGTACCCTTGTGCTGACCGACCTGATCGAAAACTTTGAAGAGGACCGTGAAGGCGGCACCTTGATGAAGATTGCGATGAAATGCGGCGGTGTTGTTGACCCGAATGGATCTACGCCGCGTGATCTGCGGCAAACCTTTAGCTATAAGCATAAAAGGACGACGAAGCAGGCCGTTGAGAAAATGATCGCCTGGGGGCCGGAACGTGTGATTATCGCGCATGGCCGCTGGTATGAAAAAGATGGAACCCGGGAACTGAAACGCGCCTTTGGCTGGCTGTTGAAATAGCCCGGGCATCTGTCGTGCAAAAATACTTTACGTTTACGTAAAGGTAAATTAAGCTGCTTTCCATTGAATAAGAACAGTGGAGAGCAGCGTGGAATTTTCCATCCGCGATTTGGCAACGGAATTCGGCGTTACAACCCGGACCATTCGCTTTTACGAGGATCAGGGGTTGATTACGCCGCTGCGGCGTGGCCAGCAACGCATTTTCTCCACGCGCGACCGGACGCGGCTGAAGCTTATTCTGCGCGGTAAACGGCTTGGGTTCTCGCTGGCCGAAATACGCGAAATCATCGACATGTATGATGCCGAACGCGGCGAATTGGGTCAGTTGAACCACTTCCTTGCCAAAATCAAGGAACGCCGTGACGACCTGGAACTGAAGCGCCGCGATATCGAGGATACGATCGATGAACTGGACGAGGTCAGGGACAAGGTCCGGGAACGCCTGCGCCAAATTGACGAAGGGGCAGAGGATGGAGGCCCGCTATGCGAGAGGTCCTGACCTTCAAAGGAACCGTCTATCCGTGGCATTGCGACCACATGGGGCACATGAATGTGATGTGGTATACGGGCCGCTTTGATGAGGCGACCTGGGCTTTCCTCGGGCTTTTCGGCCTGAAACGCGATTTCTTTGAACATAACAATATTGGCATGGCGGCCCTGGAGCAGACGGTGAACTATCTGCGTGAGCTGCACGCCGGCGATCAGATCGAGGTCTATTCCCATCTGGTGGAAGTTCGGCCAAAGGTCATGCGTTTCGCACATCGCATGGTTCATGTGGATTCGGGTGAAACCTGCGCGAAAATCATTAATACGGCGGCTTGCCTGGATACCGGCTTGCGCAAGGCGCGGGAGTTCCCTGCCGAGGTCCATCAAAAGCTTGAAGTGGCTTTGTCGGAAGGTGCAGAGGTATGAGTGACTTCCAGGTCCGCAATCCGAATTACATCGAGCGAGTCCGGGAAAGCTTCGCCCGTCAGAGTTTCATGACGACGATCGGGGCGGAACTGTTGGACGTCTTGCCGGGCGGCGTTGATATTCGCCTGCCTTATCACGATGGGCTTTGCCAGCAGCACGGTTATTTCCACGGTGGCGTCATCGGAACCCTGGCCGATAATGCAGGGGGCTATGCGGCTTTTTCCCTGATGGCGCCGGAAGATACGCTTCTTACAGTCGAATATAAGATGAATATTGTCGCTCCGGGAGACGGAGATGCCCTGATTACCCGAGGCCGCGTATTGCGCCCGGGCCGTACACTGACAGTATGCCGGGCTGAGGTTTTTGCCGTGAAAGAAGGGCGGGAAAAGCTCTGCGCCACGGCGCTTTGTACCCTGATGACGCTGGAGGGGCAGGAAGATACGCCGGACCGCCACCAGCCGAAGACCGGATAACAGAATAATCAACGATGATGCCACGGGAGTGAGACAATGATCCCCAATGAATATCCGACCCTGAATTTCGACCTGGGTGAAACCGCCGATATGATCCGCGATACGGTGCGTAGTTTTGCGGCTGATGAAATTGCGCCGCGTGCTGCCGATATCGACCGGGACAATGACTTCCCGGCGGACCTCTGGAAGAAAATGGGTGACCTGGGGCTGCTGGGGATTACGGCAGAAGAAGAACTGGGCGGTTCCGGTCTTGGCTATCTGGAACATATCATTGCGATGGAGGAAATTTCCCGCGCATCTGCCAGCGTCGGGCTGAGCTATGGCGCGCATTCCAACCTCTGCGTGAACCAGATTCGCCGCAATGGCTCTGAAGAGCAGAAGGCGAAATATTTGCCAAAGCTTATTTCCGGGGATCATGTGGGCGCGCTTGCGATGAGTGAACCCAACGCCGGTTCCGATGTGGTTTCCATGAAACTGCGTGCCGAGAAAAAGGGCGACCGCTATGTCCTGAATGGGTCCAAGATGTGGATCACCAACGGCCCGGATGCGGATACTCTGGTGGTTTATGCCAAGACTGACCCGGAAGCGGGAAAGCGGGGCATTACCGCCTTCATTATTGAAAAAGGTTTCAAGGGCTTTTCCGTCGCCCAGAAGCTGGACAAGCTGGGCATGCGCGGGTCCAACACCGGTGAACTGGTCTTTGAAGACTGTGAGGTGCCTGAGGAAAATATTCTGGGCGGAATTGGCCGGGGCGTGAATGTGCTGATGTCCGGTCTGGATTATGAACGTGCGGTTCTCTCCGGCGGTCCGACCGGTATCATGCAGGCCTGCATGGATGTGGTAATCCCCTACATTCACGAGCGGAAACAGTTCGGAAAGAGTATCGGCGAATTCCAGCTTATGCAGGGTAAGATTGCCGATATGTATACCACCATGAATGCAGCAAAATGCTATGTCTATGCCGTTGGCAAGTCCTGTGACCGCGGTGAGACTACCCGTAAGGATGCCGCCGGCGCCATTCTCTATTCCGCAGAAAAGGCGACCTGGATGGCCTTGGAGGCAATCCAGGTGCTGGGCGGTAACGGCTACATCAATGAATATGCGACAGGCCGCCTGTTGCGTGATGCGAAGTTGTATGAGATCGGCGCGGGCACGTCGGAAATCCGCCGCATGCTGATCGGCCGTGAAATCTTTGAAGAAACAAAATAAGCCTTCCTGCGGGAAAAACTGACCGGGTTTGAAAAATCGGGTAACATGACCCGGTCAGTGACCTGCAGAAGTTGGGAGGCATGAATGAAGCAGGAAGAAAAGGCCTGGGAAAAGCTGGAGCGTCGTAAGACCGTAGACCGCCGCAAAATGCAGCGCAGCTTCGGTGGTGTCGACCGGCGTAGCGGCATCGATCGCCGCGAAGACCCGGAGGCCTGGAAGGCTTACTGGGATGCGCAAAAACAGAAAGTCGGCGCAAGCTAACAAACGGCCTTTTGTGTTCGAACAGGGATCACTATGCCAACAATTCTGATAACCGGGGCCAATCGTGGCATCGGGCATGCTTTGACCAAAGCCTATCTGGCGGAAGGGTGGCAGGTGCTGGCCGCTTGCCGTCAACCGGAAACCATCGATCTCGACGGGGTGGAAGCCTTCGCGCTGGACTTGGCCGATATTTCCTCTGTGGAGAAACTGAAGCATGAGATCGGTGATCGTCCGATCGATGTGCTTTGGAACAACGCCGGTGTCTATCTGGATAAAAATAAGGCATTAGGCAATTTCCCCTGGTCCGATTGGGAGCGCAGTTTCGAAATAAACACGATCGCTCCGATCCGGTTGGCGCATGCCCTCCGTGATAATGTGGCTGCATCGAAACGCAAGGTCATGGCGTTTACAACGTCACGACTGGGGTCAATCGAACTGTCCACCGGTGGCGCTTACGCCTATCGCAGTTCCAAGGCCGCGTTGAATATGGCGGTCAAAGGTCTGTCCATCGAACTGGCACCACTCGCCGTTTCCTGTGTGCTGCTGCATCCGGGCTGGGTAAGGACGGATATGGGCGGCGAAGGCGGGGACATCGACGTGGAGACCAGTGCGACATCAATGAAGGCGGTCGTCGACGGTGCCTCTCCTGTGACGCAGGATGCCTATAATGGCCATTTCTTCAATTATGACGGCACAGAAATTCCCTGGTAACGGAGACAACGATCAATGATCCTCACTGACGAACAATGCATGATCCGCGATATGGGCCGACAATTTGCGCAGGAACAGTTGGCGCCCAACGCCGCCGGATGGGATGAACGGTCGGAATTCCCAAGGGAAGCTCTGAAAGCCATGGGGGAACTGGGCATGATGGGTATGCTGGTTCCTGCCGACTATGACGGTGCTGGCGTGGACTATGTGTCCTACGCGTTGTGCCTGCAGGAAATTGCCTCCGGCGATGGCTCCTGTTCGACCATTATGAGCGTCCATAATTCGGTTGGCTGCATGCCGATCCTGAGGTTTGGCACCGAAGAGCAGAAGGAAAAATACCTTAAGCCCATGGCGCGTGGCGAAATGCTTGGGGCCTTCTGCCTGACGGAACCGCATGCGGGTTCCGATGCCTCGGCCATTAAAACCAAAGCCCGCCTGTCTGGGAACCATTGGGTTCTGAATGGCACAAAGCAGTTCATTACCAGTGGCCAAAATGCCGATGTGGCCATTGTTTTTGCCGTCACCGATCCGGAAAAGGGCAAGAAGGGGCTCAGCGCTTTTATCGTGCCTACCGATAGCAAGGGCTATCGTGTTGCCAGCGTTGAGAACAAGCTGGGCCAGAAGGCTTCCGATACCTGTCAGATTCAGTTCGAGGGTGTGGAACTGACCCCGGATATGATGCTGGGCCAGGAAGGCGAGGGGTATAAAATCGCCCTATCTGGCCTGGAAGGCGGCCGCATAGGGATTGCGGCTCAGGCGGTCGGCATGGCGCGCGCGGCGCTGGAGCATGCTGTTGCTTATGCGAAGGAGCGCCAAAGCATGGGCAAGGCGATTATCAATCATCAGGCCGTGGGTTTCCGCTTGGCCGACATGGCAACACAGGTAGAGGCGGCAAACCAATTGGTCCTGCATGCCGCCAGCCTGCGTGACGCGGGCGTGCCCTGTATCAAGGAAGCCTCCATGGCCAAACTGTTTGCCACGGAAATGGCGGAAAAGGTCGTTTCCGATGCAATACAGGTGCATGGCGGATATGGCTATACCAAGGACTTCCCGGTGGAGCGTATCTATCGCGATGTCCGCGTCTGCAAGATCTATGAAGGAACCAGCGATATCCAGCGTCTGGTCATCGCACGCAATCTTGCTCAGTAATCGGGAATTATAGAGGGGCGGGCCATGGCTAAAACGATTGAATTCTTCTACGAATTTTCTTCTCCTTACGGCTATCTTGCAGCCAATCTGATTGATGCCATTGCGGAAAAGCACGGCTGCGAAGTCAATTGGAGGCCCTTTCTTCTGGGGGCGGTGTTCAAGAGCGAAGGCACGCAGCCATTGCTCGACTATCCGATGAAGGGGGACTATTCCAAACGGGATATGGAACGGTCCGCGCGGTTGTATGGTTTGCCGATGAATTGGCCGCCGCGTTTCCCCATGCTGACCGTCAATGCAGCGCGTGTGGTTTATTGGGCCGGCGATCTGAATGTCGCCTGGCGTCGCAGGTTGTCCCGGGCTCTGTATCATGCCGCTTATGGCGACGGCCGGGACATCGGAAAGGTCGAAGAGGTTCTGGCTGTCTGCGAGGCAGAAGGCCTTGATCCACAGGAAGTCCAGCAGGCACTGGGGGACCAGCGGGTAAAAGATCGGTTGCGTGATGAAACGCAGGCGGCTATTGACCTTAAGGTTTTCGGTTCGCCATTTATGATTGTCGATGGGGAACCATTCTGGGGTGTCGACCGCCTGGACCAACTGGACCGGTGGTTGGAAACGGGTGGATGGTGACCTTGTCTCGTTCTGTCGGACTCACGTAGTTTATGGGCGGCATAACAGGTTTTATTGACAGCCGCCGTTCCCAGTCGGGGGAGGACCTGGAACGGCAGGTCCGCTTGATGGCGGGGCGGTTGCTGCACCGTGGACCGGATGACGGCGGGTCCTTCGTTGATGAGAAGCAGGGGCTGGCGCTTGGCTTTCGCCGGTTGGCGATTCAGGACCTGACGGCAGACGGCGCGCAGCCGATGGCAAGCCATAATGGGCGCTATGTCATCACCTTCAATGGTGAAATCTATAATTTCCAGGAGTTGACAGCGCGGTTGGAACGGGAAGGCCGTGCGCCGAACTGGCGCGGCCATTCCGATACCGAGGTCATGCTGGCCTGTATCTCTGCTTATGGGGTGGAACAGGCGCTTGACCTTTTCGACGGTATGTTCGCATTGGCTCTCTATGACCGGAAAGAGAATACGCTGACCCTGGCGAGGGACCGCCTGGGGGAAAAGCCGCTTTATTATGGCTGGATGGGGCCGTGTTTCCTGTTTGCGTCGGAATTGAAAGCACTGGCTGCCAATGACGCCTGGGCGCCGGAACTGGATCGCGATGCTGCCGCCGCCTTCATCCGCTATTCCTATGTACCTGCACCGCGCAGCATTATCCGGGGGATTGGAAAACTGCTACCCGGTCATATGATCACCTTGGGTCTGGATGGCTTGTCTCCGGGAAGCCTGCCGTCACCGAAGGCCTTCTGGGATGCGACTGCCATCGTGCAAAACCAGTCACCGTTTGACGGCGGGCCCGAGCAGGCGACTGACGAATTGGAAAAGATTCTGGAGCGGTCGATCGCCCGGCGTATGGTGGCCGATGTGCCGCTTGGGGCCTTCCTTTCGGGGGGAATTGATTCGTCTCTGGTCGTTGCGCTGATGCAGAAACAGTCAGCCCGGCCAATCAATACCTATACGATCGGTTTTAACGACAAGCGCTTTGACGAAGCGCCCCATGCCAAGGCCGTGGCGCAGCATCTGGGAACGGACCATACCGAGCTTTATGTCGATACAAACGCGTCATTGGGGCTGGTGGAACAGCTGCCGGAATTCTATGACGAGCCCTTCGCCGACGTCAGTGCCTTGCCAACCCTGTTGCTCTCCAGGATGACGCGGGACAATGTGACGACGGCGCTGGCAGGTGATGGCGGTGACGAGTTGTTTTGCGGTTATCCTCGCTACCACGGGACGGCCAGAAAACGGCGAAAGAAAAGGGGCGTGCCGCTGCCGCCGCAGATTCTGGACAATCTGCCTTTCGGATTCCTCAACGCCATTCCCGGCCATAAGAAACCGAGCCGCCTGGGTGACAAGCTCGCCAAGAAGGTCGCGGATAGTTGTGCTTCCTCGCTTGAGGCGCTCTATGAGAATGGCATGACCCGCTGGCGGGTGGTGGACCGGCCCTGTCCGGTCTCGCGGGTGGGGTATTTTGGCGATCCCAGCGCCTGGCCCGCACTGGATGATCCTTTGGCACGTTTGATGTTTGCCGATGCGAGGACCTATTTGCCGGACCAGTTGTTGGTGAAGGTGGATCGCGCCTCGATGGCGGTATCACTGGAGGTGCGCGCGCCAATGCTCGCCCGGGAGGTGGTTGAATTTGCCTGGGCGCTTCCCAGTCAGATCAAGCACCGTGACGGGCTGTCCAAATGGCCGTTGCGGCAGGTTCTCTACAAACATGTGCCCAGGGAGATCATCGATCGTCCGAAGCAGGGGTTCGAGCCGCCGCTTGCAGACTGGTTGTGCGGCCCCATGCGGGACTGGGCGCAAACCTTGTTGTCTTCCGACAGTATCCAGCAGGGAGGATTGTTAGACCCCGAGCCGGTTCGCGCGGTCTGGGAAGAGCACTTAAAGGGACAGCGGAACTGGCATTTTGAATTGTGGAATGTGCTAATGCTGCAAAGCTGGCGTCGGCACTGGAACGTCTGAGGGCAAGGCGGAAAGGCATTTCAGGGCAAACAGGATGCGGTGACAATTTTCACCGCATTTTTTGTGACTTAAAGATTTACCTTTACGTAAACGTAAACTATACTCGGCGACAACGAAGATTGGGGCCATCGCAATGGGTGGTCGACAAAAGGTTCCATGTGGCGCGACAATGCGCCGGTGGTGAATACTGGGATTTGGGAAGGCAGGGATATGACCAAAATCCATTCCAAATTGGATACGCGTTCGGCGGAATTTGCTGAAAATTCGGAAGCCATGAAGGCCGTTGTTGATGATCTGGCCGCCAAGGTCGGCGAGATCAAACAGGGCGGCGGTGAAAAGGCACGGGACAAACATCTGTCGCGAGGCAAGTTGTTGCCGAGGGACCGCGTCCGCAATCTGTTGGACCCGGGGTCACCTTTCCTGGAGCTGTCGCAGATGGCGGCCTATGACATGTATGATGCCAATATTGCCGCAGGTGGCATCATCACCGGCGTCGGGCGTGTGTCAGGCCAGGAGTGCATGATTGTTGCCAACGATGCGACGGTGAAGGGGGGGACCTATTACCCAATCACTGTCAAAAAGCATCTGCGTGCGCAGGAAATTGCCGAACAGAATAATCTTCCCTGTATCTATCTGGTGGATTCCGGCGGGGCCAACCTGCCAAACCAGGATGACGTCTTTCCGGACCGGGATCACTTTGGCCGGATTTTCTTCAATCAGGCCAATATGTCGGCCAAAGGCATTCCCCAAATCGCCTCGGTCATGGGCTCCTGCACGGCTGGCGGTGCTTACGTCCCGGCCATGTCGGACGAAAGTATCATCGTCCGCAACCAGGGCACCATCTTCCTCGGCGGCCCGCCGCTGGTAAAGGCGGCGACCGGCGAAGTGGTCTCTGCTGAAGACCTGGGCGGCGCGGATGTTCATTGCCGAACCTCCGGTGTCGCCGACCATTATGCCCAGGACGATACCCATGCCCTGTCGATTGTTCGCCGGATTGTCGGCAATCTGAACCGGACCAAGCCACGGTCGCTGAAACTGCGTGAGCCCGTTGATCCGCTTTATGATGCAGAAGAGCTTTACGGTGTCGTTCCCGCGGACAGCAAAAAGCCCTATGACGTGCGAGAGGTGATTGCCCGCATCGTTGACGGTTCCGAATTCGACGAATTCAAACAGCTCTACGGGACGACCCTGGTTTGCGGCTTTGCCCATATCTGGGGCTATCCGGTTGGGATAATAGCCAATAACGGCATTCTATTCTCTGAATCCGCCCAGAAGGGCGCGCATTTCGTCGAGCTTTGCTCCCAGCGCGGTATTCCGCTGGTCTTCCTGCAAAACATTACCGGCTTCATGGTCGGCAGCAAATACGAACAAGGTGGCATCGCCAAGGATGGGGCCAAGCTGGTAACGGCGGTCGCAACAACTCAGGTGCCCAAATTCACGGTCCTGATTGGCGGTTCCTTCGGGGCAGGCAATTATGGCATGTGCGGTCGCGCCTACAGCCCGCGCTTCCTCTGGATGTGGCCGAATGCCCGCATTTCGGTGATGGGTGGCGAACAGGCGGCCAATGTTCTGGCCCAGGTCAAGCAGGATAACCTGGAGGCGCGCGGGGAAACCTGGCCGGATGCCGAAAAAGAAGCCTTCATGTCTCCGATCCGGGAGCAATATGAAACGCAAGGCCACCCTTATTACGCCTCCGCTCGTCTATGGGATGACGGCATCATCGACCCCGCGGATACAAGAATGGTTCTGGGCCTTGGACTGGCGACAGCCACCAACGCACCGATTGAACAGACCAAATTTGGCGTCTTCAGGATGTAAGATGATGAGCGAGCAGAAATTCAAAACGGACATTGAGGGGGCCGTTGCCCGGCTCACCCTTACCAATCCCGACAAACATAATGCCTTTGACGATGCACTGATTGCCGGATTGACAGATGCCTTTCAGGGCTTTGGTGATAATGAGGCCGTTCGTGTTGTGGTTCTGGCGTCAGAGGGCAAAAGCTTTTCCGCCGGGGCGGACCTGAACTGGATGAAGCGTATGGCCGGGTACAGCCGCGAGGAAAACCTGGCGGACGCCATGGCTCTTGCTGAGTTGATGAAAACCATAAACACCCTGAACAAGCCCGTTGTTGGATTGATCCAGGGGGCGGCCTTCGGGGGCGGCGTTGGCCTTGTTGCCTGCTGTGACATCGCCCTTGCCAGCGACAAGGCGAGTTTCTGCCTGTCGGAAGTAAAGCTGGGCCTCATCCCGGCGGTGATCAGTCCCTATGTGGTGGACGCCATGGGCGCACAATCGGCACGGCGCTATTTTCTGACGGCGGAGCGGTTCGGTGCCCAGGAGGCCTACCGTCTGGGCCTTGTTCATGAAGTCGTGCCGCATGAGGCCCTGGACGAAAAGGGCGAAGCGCTGATTCAACAGCTTTTGACTGTCGGACCGAAAGCAACGGCGGCAGCGAAGGATCTGGTCTTTGCCGTGAACCGTCCCGTTGATGACGACGTGATCGCCGAAACGGCGGCGCGCATCGCCGATATCCGGGCGAGCGACGAGGGCAGGGAAGGCCTGTCGTCATTCCTTGAAAAACGCAAACCATCCTGGTTGGAGGGATAAATACCATGTTCAAGAAAATCTTGATCGCCAACCGGGGCGAGATTGCCTGTCGTGTTATCGAAACCGCGCGGGAAATGGCCATTGGGACTGTGGCGGTCTATTCCGATGCGGATGCCAAGTCCAAGCATGTGGCGCTGGCCGATGAGGCCGTGCATATCGGCCCGCCGGCGGCTTCTGAAAGTTACCTTCTGGGGCAGAAGATCATTGACGTGGCCCTGGAGACAGGCGCGCAAGCCATCCATCCGGGCTATGGTTTCCTGTCGGAGAATGCCGAATTTGCCGACGCCTGTGCCAGGGCTGGTCTGGTCTTTATCGGCCCGCCTGCAGATGCGATCCGGGCCATGGGCTCCAAATCCGAGGCAAAGGCTGTCATGGGCGATGCCGGCGTGCCATTGGTTCCCGGCTACCACGGCGATAATCAGGACGCAGAATTCCTTCACGGACAGGCCGACGAGATTGGCTACCCCTTGTTGATCAAGGCGTCCGCCGGTGGCGGGGGCAAGGGCATGCGCCTGGTGGAGAAATCCGGCGATTTTGCAGCCTCTCTCGAAAGCTGTCGGCGTGAGGCCCGCAATTCATTTGGCGACGATCACGTATTGCTGGAACGTTTTGTCACCCGCCCACGTCATATTGAAATGCAGATCTTTGCCGATTCCCATGGCAATGCGGTTCATCTGTTCGAACGCGATTGTTCGGTCCAGCGACGTCACCAGAAAGTGCTGGAGGAAGCACCTGCGCCGGGGATGAGCGAAGACCTTCGTAAACAGATGGGCGACGCTGCTGTCGCGGCTGCCAAGGCCATTGGCTATGAAGGGGCCGGCACCGTGGAATTCATCGTGGAAACCGATGAGGACAGTGTACCGGGGGCCTTCTTCTTCATGGAGATGAATACCCGCCTTCAGGTGGAACATCCCGTAACTGAGATGGTCACGGATCAGGACCTCGTGGAATGGCAGCTCCGTGTTGCTGCCGGAGAGGTCCTGCCGTTGTTGCAGGATCAGATCAACTGTTCCGGCCATGCCATTGAGGCGCGGCTTTATGCGGAAGACCCGGATAACGACTTTTTGCCAGCGATTGGCACATTGCATCATCTGCACTTGCCGGAAGACAAGGCGCGGATCGATTCCGGCGTACGCTCCGGCGATGAAGTCTCCATGCATTATGATCCGATGATTGCAAAAATAATCGTCCATGGCCGTGACCGGAATGAGGCGTTGCGGCGTATGGAAAGCGCGCTTCAGGCATCCCAGATAGCCGGGGTAACAACCAACCGGGACTTCCTGGCGGCTGTCGTCCGCCATCCGGCCTTTGCCAATGCACAATTGAATACGGGTTTCATTGCCAATTATGAGGTCGATCTGTTGCCAGAACGCGAGGCTGTGCCGTCGCAAACACTGGCGCTGGCGGTGGTGGCCCTGCTGCAGGATCGCGAAGCGGCCAAATCCGTCAACCCGTCCGATCCTTGGTCCCCGTGGAACTGCACGGACAACTGGCGGCTGAATGACAGCAGCCATACCACGTTCCATTTCGACGATGCCGGTGTTGAACGCCAGTTCGCCGCAACCATTGTCAACGGCAGCGTGAGTGTTTCGGAAGGGGGCGAAAGCCACGGCTTCGAGAATATCTGTCGGTCGGGTGCTGAAATCTCCGCCGTTGTTGATGGACGTCGCGTCGATGCGGTCGTTCATCAGGCGCATGCGGCGGTGACCATCGTTGACGGCATGACTTATCGTGTGAATGAGTTGGACCCGATGCGCAGTGCCGGGGAGGAAGAGGGCGGTTCGGGCCGCCTGACGGCCCCGATGCCGGGCAAGGTTACCGCCGTTCATGTGGCTGCAGGCGATACGGTCACGGAAGGTCAGGCTCTTCTGATCCTGGAGGCCATGAAAATGGAACATACGATTGTGGCGCCGATTGATGGGATTGTTGCATCGGTCCGCTACGCGGTGGGCGATCAGGTTGCCGAAGGGCAGGACCTGGTTACTTTTGAAGAAGAGGCCTGACAAAACTATATATTGTCATCGCCAGGATGGTTGAGGTGTGACATGGCATTGCCGAAGTCAGTAAAGATCGTGGAGGTCGGCCCGAGGGACGGCCTGCAAAATGAAAAAGCGACAGTTACCACCGACCAGAAGGTGGCGTTGATCGAACGGCTGGCCGCCGCCGGGCTTCAAGCGGTGGAGGCGGGAAGTTTCGTCTCACCCAAGTGGGTGCCCCAGATGGCCGACAGTGCGGACGTCCTGCGCCGAATTCAACGCCAGCCCGGCACCTCCTATCCCTGTCTCACCCCGAATATGAAGGGGTTCGAGGCGGCCATGGACTGTGGCGTGGAAGAAATCGCTATCTTTGGTGCGGCTTCGGAAAGCTTTTCCCGGAAGAACATCAACTGTTCGATTGATGAAAGCCTGGCGCGTTTTGCCGATGTCTGTGACGCGGCGCGTGCGAAGAATATCCGTATTCGCGGTTATGTCTCCTGTGTTCTGGGCTGCCCCTATGAGGGTGATATCGCGCCGGAGGCTGTGGCCGATGTTTCGGCCAAGATGCTGGAGCTCGGCTGTTATGAGGTCTCGCTGGGTGATACCATCGGCGTCGGCACGCCGGAACGGACCAAGCGATTGATTGAGACCGTTGCCAAGGTCGTACCCATCACCCGGCTTGCCGGACATTTCCACGATACCTACGGGCAGGCGCTGGCCAATATCTATGCGGCCA
Source organism: Aestuariispira ectoiniformans (assembly GCF_025136295.1). Classification (GTDB taxonomy): domain Bacteria; phylum Pseudomonadota; class Alphaproteobacteria; order UBA8366; family Aestuariispiraceae; genus Aestuariispira_A; species Aestuariispira_A ectoiniformans. The sequence goes on from NZ_CP062788.1 coordinate 2,205,754, forward strand.
TGGAAATGGGCGTTTCGGTTTTTGATTCCTCCATTGCAGGGCTTGGCGGCTGTCCTTATGCCAAAGGTGCATCGGGCAATGTGGCAACGGAGGATGTTCTTTACATGCTCCAGGGCTGTGGCGTAGAAACCGGTGTCGACTTCGACCAGATTCTCCAGGCAGGCTGGTTTATTTCCGATGTGATCGGCCGGGTGCCGGTCTCCCGCGTTTCCCTCGCCATGAAAGCCAAAGTATAAATTCATGTCCGACACCTCCACCGACGCTGCAACAATCCACCTCAGAAAACTTTGCGTCGGTGTGGAATCGGTAGAGCAGTTGGAGCAGTGGGTGCCCCATATCGCGCAGCAACGCGGCGGGATTACCTGGCATATCACGCGAAGCTGGCCGAAACGGGCGGATGAATTATTGGCCGGCGGCTCTCTTTACTGGATCATCAAAGGGGTGATGCAGGCCCGTCAGCGTATCATCGGCTTTGAGGAACATGCTTCCGAAGACCCTGATGAGAAGCCACGCTGCAAGATATTGCTGGAACCAAAAGTCATCCGCACTCAGGCCTGGCCGCACCGGCCGTTTCAAGGGTGGCGCTATCTCAAGCCGGGAGAAGCCCCTGCCGATCTGGGCGCGGAAGGCACCGGGGATGATCAGCTTCCACCCGAATTGGCGGCGGAACTCCGCAATCTGGGTGTTCTCTAGACCTATGTGCCGACTGATGTTTTGAACCACTCTACCAGTTCCGCCAACCGATGCCCCTCAGTCAGTGGTGTCGGCATGATCAGGGTCAGGGGCCGCGGACTTGGCAGCCTGATGTTGAAAGGCGCAATCACATCCTTGCGCTGCAGGGCATTTGTAACCAGCGTTTCGCGACCGATCAGAAGACCTCCGCCGTCGATCGCCGTCTGCAGGGCAAGGCTATAAAGGGAAAAACTGGCGCTGATCGTGGCCTTATCCGGATTAAGGCCGGCAAATTTCATCCAGGACGGCCAGTCCTGGGCCCAAACCGCATCGGCAAGCAGGGGCTGTTCTTCAAGCAGGCCTTCCGTGAGTTCAAGTTCTTTCACCAATGCCGGGCTGCAGACCGGGAACAGATAGTCCTGCGCCAGCACAAGCCTGGCGGGGTCGCCACTGTCGCTATTCAGGTAAAACAGGGCAAGGTCATAAGGTTCGCGACGGAAATTCGGTGGCGTTTCCATGGCGGTTACAGATATCTGCAGGTCCGGGAAGTGTTGGCGTAACTGCGGCAGGCGCGGGGATAGCCAAAGCTGTGCTATACAAGGCAGGGCCGCGATACGAATCTGTCGGACCGGACCCGCGTTGCGCAAGTCCTGGACGCTGTCACCAAGGCTGTCGAATGCCCGCACCAGACCGGGCAGCGCTGCTTTAGCCTGTGGCAATAGCTGTAATCCATGGCTTTGCCGCCGGAACAGCGGAAATCCCAACCAGTCTTCTAGGGCCTTCACCTGTTGGGCGACCGCCCCCGGCGTGACCGACAGTTCTTCGGCTGCCCGTGAAAAGCTTTCGTGCCGTGCGGCGGTTTCAAAGGCCTGTAAGGCTTTCAATGAAGGTAACCGCAGCTTGGGGGCATCTATCGCCATTGTTTCAGACCTAATTTTTCTATGCCTAGAAATGCAGAATAACTGGTTTGCCCGGCAAAGGCCAATTGGCGGATAGTGGGGGCACCGGATTTCTGAAGTTTTTTTGAAGGATAAGCGGGATGGCACATCTGGAACGGCGACCCTGGGTCCCTGAT